>URRG01000108.1 GCA_900550095.1 uncultured Oscillospiraceae bacterium | reverse complement strand
CATACTCAGACGGAATCATTGATTATTTTTCAAATACAGCGCCTCTGGAGCCGCTGGTCACCAAGCTGGCATACCGTTTCAGGTAGCCGGTGAGCTCCTTTTCCATAGGCTTCCATTCCCTGCGGCGCTTTTCCATCTCCTCATCGCTGATAAGAAGATCCAAAGCCCGGTTCTTGATATCCACGCTGACGGTGTCCCCTTCCTGAATCAGGGCGATAGGACCGCCCGCGGCAGCTTCAGGGGAAACATGCCCCACAGCCGCGCCGCGGGTCGCGCCGGAAAAGCGGCCGTCTGTGATGAGTGCCACACTGCTGCCCAATCCATTTCCGATCAAAGCGGAAGTAGGCGTGAGCATCTCCCGCATACCGGGGCCTCCCTTGGGGCCTTCATATCGGATGACCACTACATCCCCGGGGTTGATCTTCCCCCCCAGGATGGCCTCCGTGGCTTCCTCCTCGCTGTTGAAGCAGCGGGCGGGGCCTGTATGCTGCATCATCTCGGGAGCCACAGCACCCTGCTTCACTACGGCGCCTTCCGGAGCGATGTTTCCGCGCAGGACCGCGATACCGCCGTCCTCCCGGAAGGGATCCTCTACCCGCCGGATGATCTCCCCATCCGCTTCAGGAGCGGCATTCAACCGATCTGCCACTGTGCCGCACACAGTAGGGATCTCCGTATTCACAAGGCCTTTCCTAGAAAGCTCCTTGAGAACAGCCGGAATGCCGCCCACACGGTTCAGGTCGGTGATAAACACCTGACTGGCCGGGTTCAGCTTGCAGAGCTGGGGCGTGGTGCGGCTCATCTCATCGATGGTGCCGATATCCAGCTTCACGCCCATTTCAAAGGCGATAGCCGTCAGATGCAGAACGGAGTTGGTAGAACATCCAAGGGCCATTTCAGAGCGCAGGGCATTCTGGAAAGCCTTTTCCGTCATAATATCGCTGGGGCGCAGGTTCTGCTTCAGAAGCTCCATCACCTGGGAACCGGCCTTCTTGGCCAAAGCCAGCCTTTCTCCGTAAACGGCGGGAATGCTTCCATTGCCTGGCAGGGCCATGCCGATAGCCTCTGTGAGGCAGTTCATGGAGTTGGCCGTATACATACCGGAGCAGGAACCGCAGCCCGGGCAGGCGCTCTTTTCCAAGGCCAGAAGCTCGTCCCCGTCTATCTTGCCGGAGGCATAGCTCCCCACGGCCTCGAACATCTCAGAAAGGCCGAACCGGGTTCCGTTGTGCTCACCGGGAAGCATGGGGCCGCCGCTGACAAAAATGCTGGGCAGGTTCATCCGGCAACAGGCCAGCATCATGCCGGGCACGATCTTATCACAGTTGGGGATAAACACCACTGCATCCAGAGGGTGGGCCGTAAGCATAACTTCGATGGAATCCGCAATCAGCTCTCGAGAGCAGAGGGAATATTTCATGCCCTTATGGTTCATGGCCAGGCCGTCGCAGACGCCGATGGTGTTGAACTCAAAGGGGACTCCGCCCGCGTTGCGGATGCCGGCCTTCACGGCCTCGCCGATCTCCCGCAGATGGCGGTGGCCGGGAATATAGTCGCTGGCAGAGTTCACAACCGCCACAAAAGGCCGTTTCATCTCATCCTCGCTGATCCCCAGGGCCCTCAACAGGGAGCGGTGAGGCGCTCTGGTATATCCTTCCTTCAGTAAGTCGCTTCTCATAAGGCTTTTCCTCCTCTGTAACTGTCGTTCGCATTTTTCAGGCCGTTTTTTGCGGCTGAAGAACAGCGGTCTTCCATCATGCTTTTTGGCCGGCCCCTGTGCTTCCGGCGGCCTTTTCGTTTTTCCCCCGCCGCCTGAGGGAAATCAATCAGCGCCGCTCTCCGCGGAACCGCTTTCCTCCGCTTCAGAGGAACCGTTCCCTTCCGTCACGGGTGTGCCGGCCAGGATACGATCCAGCATGGCCTTGCCGGCCTCATACATAGAGGCGGTCTTGCTGTCTTTCAACTGCCCCGGGGTAAAGTACCGCAGGGAAAGGCTGCAGTTCTCCAGCATTTGAGGATATGTCAGCTCATCCAGCAGCGGCAGCTCCCGCATTGGAGCCTTCAGCTTTTCTACGTCTTCTTCGCCTTCGGCGGCCGTACCATCCAGATAACCGAACACCTCTCCGCCCTCGTCCTGCTGGCAGTACTGAAAGCCCAGCGTGTCGGTGATGAAAATAGCGCTTTCATTGGATGCCAGATCTCCGGCCAGCTTGTAAATATTGGCCACCTGCATCTCCGGATCCAGATCCTTTGTGGTTTCCCCAAGCATCAGATTATACACCACCACGGAAACGACGGTCTGTCCGTCTCCGTTCCGGTCTTCTCCGTAGCGGGCCAGCTGTTCTTCCAGCTCCAAAGTGTCCTGCTCAGAGATATAGCCGTCCCCCACTACCATAGCCACCGTATAATCCGGCTCCACACGGCTGGCCATATCATAAATGAAAAAGCCCGCAAGAATCGCCAAAAAGGTGCCGATTATCACATGCCTTTTGTGATAATACCAGAAATTGGACCATTTATCCTTCTTTGTGACGAGCTTGATCTCTTTTTTCTCGTCGTGGATCTCTTCGTCTCCTGTGTGCAGAAGATACCGTTCTCTTGCCATTTGATCACTCCCTGGACTTCATTGTCGGGAACAGCAGGACATCCCGTATGCTGCCGGAATTGGTCAGCAGCATGACCAGGCGGTCTATGCCGTAGCCTATGCCGCCCGTGGGAGGCATGCCGATCTCCAGCGCGTTGAGGAAATCCTCGTCCGTATGGTTGGCCTCCTCGTCCCCCTGAGCCAGGAGCTTTTCCTGCTCGGCAAAACGCTGCCTCTGATCGATAGGGTCATTGAGCTCCGAATAGGCGTTGCACATTTCCCGGCCGTAAATGAAGAGCTCGAAGCGCTCCACATATTCCGGCTTATCGGGCTTTCTCTTTGTGAGAGGAGAGATCTCCACCGGATGATCCATAATAAACACCGGCTGGATCAGATGCTCTTCTGCGAATTCTTCAAAGAACAGGTTGAGGATATCCCCCTTTGTGTGGCGCGCCTCATACTGCACACCCTTCTCGTCCGCCAGCCTCTTCGCCGCGTCCGTATCTGGCACCTGGTCGAAATCCACGCCCGCATACTGCTTTACAGCTTCTACCATGGTCATACGCTTGAAGGGGCTGCCCAGGTCGATCACAGCCTCCCCATAAGGGATCTGCGTAGTGCCGCATACCTTCTGTGCCACATGGCGGAACATGTTTTCCGTCAGATCCATCATGCCGTGGTAATCCGTATAAGCCTGATAGAGCTCCATCAGGGTAAATTCCGGATTGTGGCGGGTGTCCACGCCCTCGTTGCGGAACACGCGCCCGATTTCATACACGCGCTCCAGGCCGCCCACGATCAGACGCTTCAGGTAGAGCTCCAGGGAAATCCGCAGCTTCACATCCTCATCCAGCGCGTTATAGTGGGTCTCAAAGGGGCGCGCCGCCGCGCCGCCCGCGTTGGAAACCAGCATGGGAGTCTCCACTTCCATAAAGCCCTGGCCGTCCAGGAAGTTCCGAATCTCCCTGAGGATCTGGGAGCGCTTTACAAAGGTATCCCGCACTTCGGGGTTCACGATCAGATCTACATAGCGCTGGCGGTAGCGGGTATCCGTATCCGTCAAGCCGTGGAATTTTTCAGGAAGAGGACGCAGGCTCTTGCTCAAAAGCACCACCTGGGCGGCCTTTACGCTCAGCTCCCCCTTTTTGGTGCGGAACACTTCTCCCCTGACGCCGATCAGATCGCCGATATCCATTTTTTTGAAATCCGCATAGGCGTCGTCGCCGATCATATCGCGGCGGACATACAGCTGAATAGAGCCGCTCTTATCCTGCAGGTCGGCAAAGCTGGCTTTCCCCATAACGCGCTTGCTCATCATACGCCCCGCAATAGAGACAACCGTCCCGCTTTCCTGCTCCGGCTCCAAAGAAGCGTTTTCTTCCCGAATAGAAGCCGCATGGCTGTCCACCGGGTAACTGGTGGCGGCGAAGGGGTCACGTCCTTCCTCCTGCAGCTTCAAAAGCTTGTCCCGGCGGATCTGCAGCAGTTCGCTGAGATCGTCTTCCCGCCCTATGCTCCGGGCATTCCCGTTCTGCTCCCCCGGCTCCAGCCCGGGGGTCTTGGTCGTTTCGCTCATATCGCTTTCTCCCTGTATCAGATTTAACAATCGCCTCGCCGCCCAGGTCGCACCTTCCCGCAGCAAAAAGGGAAGCGTCAGCCTGCGCAGCCTAAAAAACAAAGAGGGGCGGAGCCATCCCCCACCCCTCTCAGCCTTCCTTTCAAAGCCCTCTGCGGCAACCCGGCGCGCAGCGCCGGACCCGCCTGCAAAAACCGCATAGCCGCAGGAAAGAGCGGTCCTCGTTCGCACCGCACAGCATACCGCCGTGCCGGCCTCCCGGCACATTGGGTACGCTTATTTGGAAATTCTCAGGACCTCATATTCCATCACGCCGACGGGGACTTCTACTTCCACACGGTCTCCCAGAGCCTTGCCGAGAAGTGCCCGGCCCACGGCGGATTCATCGGAAATATTGCCCATAAGGGGATCGGCTTCATTGGAACCCACGATTTTATACTCCATAACGGTGGTTTTCCCCGTTCCCGTATTCAGCACACGGACCTCCACCTTGGAACCGATATGGATATTCTCCACATTCAGGTCGTCTTCATCGATCACGGAAACATTTTTGAGCATGACCTCAATATCCGCGATCCTGGCCTCTACAATGGCCTGCTCGTTTTTCGCTTCGTCATATTCGCTGTTTTCGGAAAGATCGCCGAATGAGAGGGCTACCTTGATCTTTTCCGCCACTTCTTTTCTTTTTACACTTTTGAGCTCTGCCAGCTCATTTTCCAGCTTTTCCAGGCCGGCCTGTGTAAGGATAATCTGTTTTGCCATATCCACTCCACCTTTATTCTTTCGTCAGGGGGAAAAGCCGCCTCTCTGCCCGGAAGCTCACTGCCTCCGTACGCATGCCGGAACACCGTAATATGTTTTTCCAGCGCAGCTTTCCCGCCTTATGCGCATATGCGGTTCTCAAACCAACGCTTCCCTCTCCGGGCCGCGTATATCCTCTATTATAAATTCCGCCGACCCTTCTGTCAACGCAAAAAAGGGCGCGGCGCGTGTTTTTCCTGAAAACATCTTTCCGCTGAAAGCCTCGCGGCTGCAGGGCTGCATACCCGCACGGCACAGCCTGCATAACGGCATCTTTTGCAAAACGGCCGGAGCTCACCCCTCAGAGGAAGCCGAAGCGGAAGCTCCCTTTCCCTCTGCGCCGGATTCACCGGACTCCTGCTTCTTATCCTCATCCTTTTCGCCTTCGCTCGAAGAAGCGTCTTCCCTGCCGCCGGAGGCTTCTCCGCCGGGAAGCTTCTCCACCTGCGCCCCCTGCCGGGCCAGAGCCGTCACAGCGGAAAGGATCTGAGCGTCCTCCTCCTCTTCCAGTGAGCCGGACAGGAACAGCTCGTTCTGCTCGCCGGAAAGGAGCTTGGTGACATCAGGGGCGATCCCCTCGCCGTCGAACACCTGGCCGTTCAGCGTCAGATACTCCGCCACGGGGAAAAACACCGCGGAACCGTCCGAAAGGGGGACGACCTGGCTTTTTCGGCCGTAGCCTGCTGTCTGCTGGCCCACAAGAAGACCTTTTTTATAATCCCGCACATTGGCCGCAAGCAATTCCGCTGCTCCATAGGTATTCTCATCTATCACCACGCTGACCGGCAGGGCGATCTCCCCCGCCTGGCTGGTAAATTCCACCGATTCCTCACCGGAATTGTCTCTGGAGGCCACCAGCGTACCGGCGGGAAGAAGCGTATCCATGACAGACGCCGCCGCTTCCATATCCCCGCCGCTGTTGCTGCGCAGATCCAGCACCAGCCCGCAGACTCCTTCGTCCTCCAGCTTTTTCAGCGCGTCCCGGAACTGGTCGGGCGTATTCTCCCGGAACCGTGTGATGCGGATATACCCCACATTGCCGCAGATCACAGAGGACTGGACGCTGTTCTGGTCGTATTCCGCCCTGGTGACGGAAATCGTCAGCACCTGGGACTGCTCTCCCTCCTTTTCCGCAGGACGCAGCACCTTGAATTTCACCGTAGAGCCCTCTTCTCCCTCCAAAAGACTGACGGCGGCGGTATACGTGATGCGCACCACTTCCTTATCGTCGATGGAAATGATCACGTCTCCCTTTTTTATACCCGCCGTCTCCGCAGGAGAACCCGGGGCCACCTCTGTGACCTCCATATTGCCGTCCGTATCCTTCACCGTGCTGATACCCGCTCCCACCGCGCTGGAAGACGTTCCGGCCACATAGGATTTATATTGTTCCGCCGTGAGATATTTGGCGTCCGCGTCCCCCAGCCCTGTCAGATAACCGGCACAGATGCCGTCCGTCAGAGCGGTTTCGTCGATCTTCCCCACAAAATTCTGCCGGATCGTCTGATCGATCTCGCTGAGCTTGGAATACATGGCCTGCCGCTGATTTACATCCGCCACCCGCTCGTTAAAAGTATCCATGGCATACATATACGTCAGCGACACCGTGACCGCCGCTGTGACGGCGCAAAGCGCCACACAGGCCCCCAATGAGAATTTTTTCATATTCTGCCCCGCCTTTTCGCATTTATGGTTTTCAGCCTCCCGGCCTGCCGGCCGTTATGCTGCTGCAATCCTCCAGATAGCGCCCGCCCTCTGAGCTGTAAAAGCGTATGCAGTCCTATCCTGTCTGCATATGCGCGCCGATGCGCGCCGGCCTCCGGCAGTTCCGCCGCGCACAGGAACTGCCATCCGCCGCCGAAACACCGGAAAAGCCTCTCTTTTCCCAAAAAAGCCCCCGGCATTTGCTGAGACTAGTATGCCGCAAAACAGGGGCGCTACTCTTCCCCCCGGTCTCTGAAAACGGCAGATACCAGTATGGCGCAGGAAGCGTCCTTCGCCTCCCACGCCATGCCGTCCACAATTACCGGAACCAGTTCATGGGGTTTTGAGCTATACCGTTCACACGGATCTCAAAATGAAGATGCGGGCCGGTAGAATCGCCTGTGCTGCCCACATAGGCGATGGTCTGCCCCTTCTTGACAGACTGGCCCGCGGAAACCGCCAGGCTGTTGCAGTGGGCGTAAAGGGTCATATACCCGTTTCCGTGATTGATGACCACAACGTTGCCGTAACCGCCGTAGCCGCTCCCCGGCATGCCGTACTGGGCGAAGGCCACCGTTCCGCTGTCGGAAGCTACGATGGGCTTGCCAAAAATCCCATAGCTGGAGATATCGATACCTTTATGCGTAACCGCCGTAGCCGCTCCCCGGCATGCCGTACTGGGCGAAGGCCACC
>URRG01000107.1 GCA_900550095.1 uncultured Oscillospiraceae bacterium | reverse complement strand
GCTTTACCGCCGGTGGGGAATCACGCCCCGCCCTGAAGACTTTCTGTTGTCGTTATCATAGCATATCCCGCAATGATTGTCAATTCTCAGACAAGCAAAATTTTATATGGCGGGGAATTCCACGCTATCCGCCTTTATGAGCAGGCCGCTTCGCTCCGCAACAGAAAAAGCGGAGAAGTATGCTTCCTCCAAAGGAATCCATCTGTCACGGAACATGGCATACAGTTTCTCTCCGTTGCGAAGGCGGATCCTGCGCTCCTGCTCCTTCGGCTCCACCGTGTAAAACACCGTCAGATCATAAGGAGCCTCAAAATACGGATGCATACTGTATGAGCCCTCAATTATTGTCAGAGGGGTCCGTTTTACAAAGCGTTCCCCTTGATACCGGCAGCTTCCGCAATCGAACACCCGGTAGGAAAAGCTGCCGTCTGTTTCCAGCGGTTCCAAAACCTCCGTTTTGAACCGCTCGTAATGCACATTTCCTCCCGGCTCTCTGAAGCGCTCCTGTGTGCGCAGTTCCAATGGAAGGAAAAAGTCGTCCATATGGATAACGGCCGCATCATACAGGCAGGCCAGGAGCCGGGCCGCCGTAGATTTCCCGGAGGCGGCCCGGCCGTCGATCGCCACTACCGCCCTGCCTTTTTCCTGTAAAAGGGAATCTATGGCCCGGATAACGGGAAACAAAGGAACATAGCGGCTGTCGATCACCCTGTAAGCCGGGCGGTACGCTTCCCTGTAGCTCTGGCTGTGGCTTACCAAAGGACAGCCGGATCCCTTGTATTCCGCCGTATAAGCCTCCGCCGCTTCCGGCGAAAAAGGAAAAATGCCCTCTCCTGCCAGGCTGGGAAGCTCCTCCAGCTTTCGAAGGAACCGTTCTCTATTTCCCCTCCGCTCCTCTGCGGAAGCCGCAAACATGCGGCAGATGTGCGAAAGGGATATCCCCTCGTTCTGTACGGCGGAAAGATACAGGCGGGCATATCCGTTGCCGATTGCTTCAACAGAAAGAGCGCTTCTCCTTTGCGCATCCGTTAGCCCTTCCCATTCCGTTTCCAAGCGTCCCTTCGCCGTTTCCAGATCCCGGATCAGATGTCCCCCTCCGAATTCCTGCTGGTACAGGAGCTTAACCGCGTCCTGCGGCTCCATGAAGGGATACCGCATTCCGTGTGCGGCGGCAATCAGCCGCCACGCTTCTTCAGGCGCGCTGCGCATTGCGAACCAGCCCCGCCTTCTGAAGCAGAAGCACCAGCACAGGGATAGCTACCAGCTGGATGATAATGCCGGGCAAGGCCGTCACAAAGGAAGCCGTAAGCCAAAGTTCCATAGAGTATTTTCCTGCTTGGAAAATAAGAGCGTTTACCGCACCATAAATCACCCGTCCGCAGAGCATGGAAGCTACCAGGGAAATGTACACATTCGCCACATTGGATTTTGTGCGGATCAGGCGGATGGCAAGACCGGCCACCAGACCGTAAATAGCCAGCTCGCAAAGCATGCTGGGGAGATACGCCATAGGCGGCATCTGTGTCAGCAAGCTGGAAAGGGCGGGCGTCAGAATGCCCGCGGCCAAACCATAAACAGGCCCGCAGATGAGGCCGCAGAGCAGCACGGGGATATGCATGGGCAGGATCACGCTTCCAGCGTTGGGAACGGAATGGAAGGCCATGGGAAGCACGATTCCTATGGCGATGCACAAGCCTGTCATCACCAGATTGACAGTTTGATTTCTTCGGTTCATAAATATCCTCCTTGTTTACCAGGGCTGTAAAAAATAAAAGGAAGGCGTCCGTTCCCCTTCCGGGGAGCAGATACCTTCCTGATATCCATTACAGCTTACCCTATTCATTTTGCAGCCGGAACCCTCCCCCGGATAGATTCCCGAAGAAATCCCGGCCTATAAACAGTGATGCTTTTGAGGCGCTGCGCCTCTTTCCCCGGCTACGGCCGGAAGCGCCGTCTTCAGACGGCAACAAACTATAGTATACAGAAAAACAGGCCCGTTGTCAACTCTCAAAACCATCCTGAGAAAAAACGCCCCTAAGCCTGGAACGCCATTCCGCCTCCGCGGCGCAAACCGCCTCCCTGGCCTTTCCGATCAGTTCCGTCAGAGAAGCCGTTTCCACACCCACTACCACTGTATCGCATTTATTCATGGGAATAAGGATTTTCACGGCAGAGCTTTGCCCCACAGCAACCGCCATTGCAGGAGTGATCTCCCCATACAGAGAATCGGCGGAAAGTATCCCCAGAGGACCGGCTATGATATCCGCTCCGCGGCACGCCACACAAACGGCGTTTTCCCCCGTAGCTCCGCTGCGCGCGCCGCCCCTGAGCATATTGGCGGTAGCCGCGCTGTTGGTGCCCACCGCGGTGATTTCAGCCTCCGGCAGGGAAGCGCGGATCTCTTCCACCAGCTGCCGGCCTATTTTTCCACCCTGCCCATCGATCACCACGATCCTGCAGGCTGTATTCCAACGCATACGCTTTCAGCTCCTATCAATCCAGATATTCAGCCGGAATATTTTCAGTGACAAACTGATCCAGATAGTCCAGGCTGAAGGCGGGAGTCCTGGCGCATACGCCATGGGAAGCCGCCAGCTCTTCCGTATATTCGCTGAGAGGGTAGATGGTGATGTCGGAATACCGGGCACCGTAATGGGTCACAATGGGTTTGAAGGTCATATCCGTAAAAGTGGTCTTACCCGTTTCAAAATCCTTTGTAACGGTCACATCCAGCATGCCGCTGATCATATTCATGCCGTAGGCCTGGGCGGAAACAAAATTCCCCATGGCATAAATCACCGGGCACTTAGCCCCGTCGCTCTCCCTGGTCAGCAGAGTAAGAGGCTGGAGCGTATGGGCATGGTTACCGAAAATAATATCGGCCCCCCAGTTGACCATATCCTGAGCCAGAGTCTCCTGCGCCTCTGTGACCTCAGAGGTATTCTCATTGCCCCAGTGGGCGGAAACCACCACAACATCGGCCATGGATTTGGCCTTTTTGATGAGCTTTTCAATCAGCTCGGTCTCGCTGGTATATACGATTCGGTACGGACTCCCCTCAGGCAGGGAAAGTCCGTTGGTCATCTCCGTAACGCCGATATGGGCCGTTTTGATCCCGTTAGATTCTACAATACGGATATTCATCAGATCCTCATCATTCCTGTAAGCGCCTATAGCCATGACCGGCTGCGTATCCCAATACTCCAACGCAGCCTCAAGCCCCTCAACGCCTTTATCAAGCAGATGATTGTTTGCCTGATTGACCACATCGAAGCCAAGGGACACCAATTCATCCCCCATCTCTACGGGCGTACAGAACAGAGGATAGTTCGAAGGCGGAAATTTCTCACTTGCCAGGATGGTCTCCTGATTGATAACAGCCACATCCGCGCTGGCAATATCTTCCGCCACCCGCTCATATACAAAGGAAAAATCATAGCCCTCGCCGCCTGCTCTGGTCTGAGCCTGTTTATAGATGGCGTCGTGGATCAAATTGTCCCCTACGCCCAGGATATGGATGGAAACAGGTTCCGGAACAGAGGATTCCTGTAATGTATCCTGCGTGTCTGAGGACGATTCTTCCGTCATTTGACTGGAAGAAGAAATCTGGGTATAAGAAGAGGATTCCTCCGAAGAAGGCTTTGAAACGGATGAAATATCCACCCCGGCCAGTTTCAAGCCAAAATACCCTCCCACCACAAGAAGGCAAACGCCAAAAAGAGCCAGGCATATTTTCAAGATCCGTCTGGAACGGTCCGCCTCTTTATTGATGGGCATTTTCCGATACCGTTTCGACATCTTTCTCCGTTTTCTCATAGAATTCCTCCTGTACTGATATAGAATCCGATCCCTATGAAATGGAACCGAATTCATAAGTGACCGTTTCTTAATTTAAATCCAGTTTAAATTCCATTCTCCCACATGCAGAAATCTGGACCATGCATCAAAAAGCCTGCAAGCTCATATCAAGCGGCTTTTACAGCTATTATAGCATACTTGGTCGAAAAAACAAGCGCACCAGGCTGATAAAGGAAAAGGCTTCCGCCCTTTTGGAACGGAAGCCTTTTATTTAACAGATACGCCTCAATCAGGCATTGATGCCGACAACAACACCGGAACCAACGGTACGGCCGCCTTCACGGATAGCGAAACGCAGGCCTTCCTCGATAGCGATAGGAGTGATGAGCTCAACGTCCATCTCTACGTTATCGCCGGGCATGCACATCTCAACGCCCTCAGGCAGGCTGATGACGCCGGTAACGTCGGTAGTTCTGAAATAGAACTGAGGACGGTAGTTGTTGAAGAAAGGAGTATGACGGCCGCCTTCATCCTTCGTCAGAACATACACCTGGCCCTTGAACTTGGTATGGGGATGAATGGTGCCAGGCTTGCACAGAACCTGACCGCGCTCAATTTCAGTTCTCTGAACGCCGCGGAGCAAAACGCCCACGTTGTCGCCGGCCTCAGCAAAGTCCAGAGTCTTTCTGAACATTTCCAGACCAGTGATAACAGACTTCTTGCGCTCTTCGGTCAGGCCGATGATCTCAACTTCCTCGCCGACCTTGGCAGTACCACGCTCAACTCTGCCGGTGGCAACAGTGCCGCGGCCAGTGATGGTGAACACGTCCTCAACAGGCATAAGGAAGGGCAGGTCAGACTTACGCTCGGGAGTGGGGATATACTCGTCAACAGCCTTCATCAGCTCTACGATAGGAGCATACTCAGGAGCATTGATATCGGTAGAAGAGGACTCCAGAGCCTGCAGAGCAGAACCGCGGATGATAGGAGTATCATCTCCCGGGAACTCATACTCGTTGAGCAGGTCACGGATTTCCATCTCAACCAGATCCAGCAGCTCAGGATCATCAACCTGATCGGCCTTGTTCATGAAAACAACGATATAAGGCACACCTACCTGACGGGAAAGCAGAATATGCTCTCTAGTCTGAGGCATGGGGCCGTCGGCAGCAGAAACAACCAGGATAGCGCCGTCCATCTGAGCAGCACCGGTGATCATGTTCTTAACATAGTCGGCATGGCCGGGGCAGTCAACGTGAGCATAGTGACGGGTAGCCGTCTGATACTCAACGTGAGAAGTATTGATGGTAATGCCGCGCTCTCTCTCTTCGGGAGCACTGTCAATGTTGGAATAATCCTTAAACTCGGCCTCGCCGTTGAAGCTCAGAACCTTCGTAATAGCGGCGGTCAGGGTGGTCTTACCATGGTCAACGTGGCCGATGGTGCCAATGTTTACATGAGGTTTGGATCTGTCAAATTTTTCCTTTGCCATTGGAATTCCTCCTTTATACTTGTCCTAATCAAATTTGGTTTAGCGCACTTACACACTATAGCTATCATTCTAGCAACAGATACGCAAAAAATCAAGCCTATTTTGTAAGTTATTCGCTCTTTTTCCCACGTGCTGTGATAATGGATTCAGAAATGTTCTTCGGAACCTCTGCATAGTGATCAGGCTCCATGGTATACTGGCCTCTTCCCTGCGTCTTGGAACGCATATCGGTTGCGTAACCAAACATCTCGGAAAGGGGAACCATAGCATTGATCTGCTGAGCGCCGGAAACAGCTTCCATGCCCATGATCATACCGCGGCGGGAATTCAGATCGCCGATAACATCGCCCATATATTCTTCAGGAACGATAACGACAACCTTCATGATAGGCTCCAGTATGACCGGATCCGCCTTGCGCATAGCTTCCTTGAAAGCCATGGAACCGGCGATCTTAAACGCCATTTCAGAGGAGTCGACCTCGTGATAGGAGCCGTCATACAGGGTAACCTTTACGTCCACAACATTATAACCAGCCAAAACGCCGGAAAGCATAGCGCCCTGGATACCCTGGTCAACAGCAGGAATATATTCCTTCGGGATGGAGCCGCCCACAGTGGCATTGATAAACTCATAGCCTTTTTCAGGGTTGGGCTCGATCTTGATCTTAACATGACCATACTGGCCCTTACCGCCGGACTGTCTCGCATACTTGGTATCCTGATCCGCCAGCCTGCGGATAGTTTCCTTATATGCAACCTGCGGCTTGCCGACGTTGGCCTCTACCTTAAATTCGCGGAGGAGACGGTCCACGATGATCTCCAGATGGAGCTCACCCATGCCGGCGATAATGGTCTGGCCGGTCTCCTGATCGGTGTAAGCCTTGAAGGTGGGATCCTCTTCTGCCAGCTTGGCCAGAGCAATGCCCATCTTTTCCTGGCCGGCCTTCGTCTTGGGCTCTATGGCAACGCGGATGACCGGATCCGGGAATTCCATAGATTCGAGAATCACAGGATGCTTCTCATCGCAGAAGGTATCGCCTGTAGTCGTGTTTTTCACACCGATGGCGGCTGCGATGTCGCCGGCGTATACGCATTCGATATCCTGTCTGTGATTTGCATGCATCTGCAGGATACGGCCAATACGCTCGTGAGAATCCTTAACCGAATTGTATACCGTGGCACCGGCGGAAAGCGTGCCGGAATACACACGGAAATAGCAGAGCTTTCCAACGAAGGGGTCGGTAGCGATCTTGAACGCAAGAGCCGAGAAGGGCTCGTCGTCAGATGCATGACGGTCCTCTTCCTCGCCGGTATCAGGGTTCGTGCCCTTGATAGCGGGGATATCGGTAGGAGCCGGCATGTAATCCACGATAGCGTCCAGAAGCTTCTGCACACCCTTGTTTCTATAAGAAGTTCCGCAGGTCACCGGTACCATTCTATTGGCGATTGTCGCCTTGCGGATAGTGGAAACGATCTCTTCCCTGGTGAAATCTTCACCGCTCAGATATTTTTCCATGAGCTCGTCATCCTGCTCGGCAATCTGCTCAATCAGATTGGTGCGGTATTCCTCCGCAAGCTCTTTCATATCCTCCGGGATCTCTTCCACACGCATATCCTTGCCCATGTCGTCATAATAGACATCAGCCGTCATGTTCACCAGATCTATGATCCCACGGAAAGTGTCTTCCTTGCCGATGGGAAGCTGGATCGGGACAGCATTACATTTGAGACGGTCCTTCATCATGCCTACCACATGATAGAAATCGGCGCCCATGATATCCATTTTGTTGACATACGCCATACGGGGCACACCATATTCCTCGGCCTGACGCCAAACGGTTTCAGACTGGGGCTCAACGCCGCCCTTTGCGCAGAAAACGGTTACGGAACCGTCCAGAACGCGCAGGGAGCGCTCCACTTCAACGGTGAAGTCTACGTGCCCAGGAGTGTCAATGATGTTAATTCTGTGATCTTTCCAGAAGCAGGTCGTTGCAGCAGAGGTAATAGTAATGCCTCTCTCCTGCTCCTGCTCCATCCAGTCCATGGTAGCCGTGCCCTCGTGGGTCTCACCG
>URRG01000106.1 GCA_900550095.1 uncultured Oscillospiraceae bacterium | reverse complement strand
GAAAAATATCTTCCCGGCGCTTCAGCTTTATACGCTTGTATTCTGCAATGCGTGTATCCAACTTATGGCAGTTTCGCTCCGCATTTTCCACAGAACGCGGCCTCTGCGCCGCACTGTGCGCCGCATATGGGGCATACATGCCCTGTGTTGGGTTCTTCCTTTGCCTGTTCTAAAGTCTGCTGCAGGGTGAAGCCCTCATACGGCTGCACGGAAGGCGGCGTCTGAGACGCTCCTTCTAAATCAAAGCCTCTATACACAGGGGCCTCCGGTTCATTCACAAGATTGAAACCGCTGTAATTCTCAGTATTCCCAGCAGATGAGCTTCCAAAGACATTCCCTGCAATCTCCGCAGGAGGTTCCGGCACTGCCTGCATGGTCTCCGGAGCACTCTCCAAATCAAAGCCCGTATAAGCCGGTGCGGATACGGGGAACTTCGCCTCCTGCCCCAAGGAAGCTGATTCCTGAACGGATGGGGCAGCTTCTCCCCCGGCGGCTTCCGGAATAGAAGCGGAATTCTCTTGCACAGGCACCGGGGCTTCCGGCGCGCTTCCCAGGTCAAACCCCGCATAAACCGGCGCGGCGGAAGGAGTTCCCGCGGCCCGCTCTGCGGCGGCCTCCTCCTGGACAGCGCTATCGGATCCGTTGGCAGCGGCCTCCAGCGTAAAGCCTTCATGTCCCTGCGCAGCTACAATGGGCGCGGCGGAAGGGGCTTCTTTCCCGCCGTTCCCGCCGGCCGCGGGAACCGCAGCCACTTTTGGAACCGCCGCGGGGCGCGCTTTCTTGGGCCGTTTGGCCTTCGGCACATACCCCGCCTTCATCAAAATGCCCCCTGCTGCCAGAATCACTCCGGCCGCAAGGAAAATCCATGGGTAATTGCGCCAACGAGCACCCCACACGGAATTTTCATACAAGAGCCTTGTTCCGCTGTTCATATACAGAGCGTAAAAAGCCGCGATCAAAACGATAACGCCCAATGCGCAGAGGCCTATCCCGACAAAAAAGGATTTTTTCACGATTCATCCGCCTCCTCACCGGAGCCGCCTGTTTGCTGGAAGAAATCCGACTGGGGCGGCAAATTTGCTTCTTCTTCGATCCGCTCGGGCGAAACGCCTACAAAATAATCCGTTTCGTCAAAAACGCCGTCGTCGAGGGAAACACGGATCCCGCGTTCGTATATGGACGTATCCTCCTGAACGGTAAAGCGGATTTCATAGTCCTGCGTCAGGAACTTCTCGATAGTTTGGTATACGCTTCCCAGATCGTCCGAAGTTTCAGAACGGAGAAACTTTCCGCCTGTAGATTCGCAAATCTGGCTCAGATAGGCTGAATCAGCAAAGTCGAATCCGACCGCATAGACCACGATCCCCTTCTGCGTCAGCTGGTTGATGACGGACGGCATCGCCGCAGAGGATTCGCCGCTGTCCGCGCCGTCGGAAAGAAGAATGATGATCCGGCTGCCGGAACGATCCTCAAGAGCTTCCATGCCCTTCAGAAGACCTTCGGAAATATTAGTTCCGCCCGCGGCCTCCATCGCATCCACCGAACGCTGCACAATACCTGTGGATTCCGTCACAGGGCACAGGAGCTGCGCACTGTCGTCAAACTGGACCAAGCCGGTGTTCATGCCGGCGCCCGCCGTCTGAATAAAACTGGTCACAGCCTTCTGCGCCTGCTCCAGATTATAGCCAGCCATACTGCCGCTGTGATCCACCACCAGGCAGACCTGCGGATCCGTTTCCTCCTGGGAAGTATCCACCAGTTCGAATTCTTTGATTTCCACTCCCTGTTCCTTCACATGAAAGTCTTCCTTCTGATAGCGCTCCTGGTTCTCTTTCTGCCAGGAGAGGTTCACTGTCACGGAGATTTCCGGGAAATTGGACGTATCCACCTTGCCGATATGGATGCCGGCGCGGATGTCCTGCAGCGCTTCCAGCAGGAACTGGCTGAAGGAAACCGTTTCCACCGTTTCCTCTCCGTTTTCACCCGTTACCGTTTCAGAATATGTTACGTCTCCCTGAGAAGTGTACTGGGTCATAGCCTGCAGAAGGTTCTGAGCGGCAAGGTTCGGATCGTTGTTCAGGGGCCGGGCCTCTGCGTTCTCTTCTTCCCCGGCCATATCCGAAGTCTGCTCAAGGGAACTGCCCTTCAGGCTGTTGTCATACGCCTCCAAAAGATCGGAAAACTCCAGGGAAAGGTATCCGCTGCTCTCGCCGGAGGATGCCTCTGCAAAGGCTTCGTTCAGATACTCCCGGGCCTGCTCCATATCTCCGGAACGGAAATAGAGCTGCGCCAGAGTCAGATTATAGGCGAGCCGGTCCTCTTCAGTAGGGTTATACGCCAGGATATAGTTCACCGCCCGGCGCACAGGGACGGAATCCATCTCCTTATAAAGCTCCTGCACGTCTTTTTCCAGATCGGCTATCTGCTTTTCCAGCGCCTTTTTCTCCTGCTCGTTTCTATCGCTCTGTTCATAAATCCTTTCCTGCAGTTCCTGAATCTCTTCATTTTTCTTTTCCGCTTGTTCCTGCAGAGCGGCCTGTTCAGTATCCGCCACATTCCCAAACGCATCGGTAATAGGCGTGTAGCCTCCCGCCGCCATCTGCGCCAGAGCCGCTCTGGCGGGGAAAGAAGGATCCTGCAGTGCAGACTGCTCCAGAAGCTCAAAAGCGCTCTCCGAATCCCCCTGAGCCATAGAAGCCTGCGCGCTGGCTTTCAGAGAAAGGGGATCCGATTCGCCCGCGAGATTTTCCAAATCCTCTGAAAGGGATTCGTATTGGCCGGTGCTCACCTGCATCTGAATGTTCACGATGCTCTCCGCCTTTTCCCGGTCCCCATCCGAAAGGGAAATCTCCGCTTTTACCTGCTTGTGTATCAGCAGGAGATCTGCGCGGACATTTTCTCCCTCCTCCCCCTTCCGGCAAAGTTCCGCCAGCTTTTCCAGCTTGGAATCTCCAAAAGCTTCATTATAGCGGGAAGCTGCCTGTTCGCCCTGGACATATTTTTCCTCCAGGGCAAGGCTCAAAACCGCCAGACGGGCCGACTGGACGTTGGAACTGCGGGCGTAAGCCGTCTCCGCCGCCAGACGGGCCGGGCTGTAGCTTTCCAGCTCCACCAGCCGGCAGGCCACATAGTTTTCCCGGCTGGTGAGACGGCCGTCGTTGGAGGCGCTCACCGCCGTGACGATACCGGCCGTTAAGCCGCAGACAATCGCTATAGAAGGGAGGATCTTCCACAGAAACAGCGATTTTTTCCGTATAAAGCCAATCAGCAGAAGGACGGCGCCCCCCAGAAACAGGGCGGCCCCCGCTCCTACTATGATCCATTGCGTCAAGGTCATTCCGTTTGCCCTCCTCTATCAATCACATCCACATCGGTGCGTCCCAAACGGGGGAACACCTTCTGCAGGGAAGCCGTATCTCCGATAGGATTATCCCGTATCATCAGCACACGCAGCTGCATCAGCTGCTCCAGAGGACTGAAATCCGACACCTGGTTCTGATACATCCACAGGCTGCTGAGATTCTCCAGAGAAGAAACCGCCGAAATGTCCGATACCCTGTTAGCTGAAAAATCCAGATAGGCGAGCCCCTTCATATTTTGGACGGCGCTGATATCGCTGATCCGGTTATTCCACACGCCAAGGCTTGTAAGCGAGGTAAGACCGGAAAGGCCGCTGATGTCGCTGATTTCATTCCACCCTACGCAGAGCCTTTTCAAATTCGTAAGCCCTGAAATGGGCGTGACATTTTGAAGCCCCACATGGATCAGGGAAAGTTCCTCCAGCCGCTGGGCAGAAGCCACGCCGCTGATATCCAGATCCTCCTGGAAGGCTATATGCAGCCGCCGCAGGAACGGCATGTGCCTGAGATCCTCCAGCGTTTCCACATTTCCCAGGGAACTCTGTTCCCATCCGCCGGATTGGAAGGTGTAGCTGTCCGCGTCAAAGAGAGCGCTTTCGCCCGGCTGCAGAACGTTGTACCCCACGATGGTCAATTCCCGGATCTGCTCCACATCCTCGTTGTAAAGGTCTCCATATCCGAGACCCAGCGTGTTCCGCACCGCGTTTTCAATGGCCGGATCCTTAAACTCCACCTTTTTCCGTTCCACCGTGATCGTATAGCCGGCGGAAGCCACTTCGCTCACATAGCCGCGGCTGCTTACGGAAACAGCCTTCACGGTGGTTCTGCCGTTCTTCAGGATAATAGGCTCCTGATATATGGGAGATTCTTCCGTAGGCTCCGTTCCGTCTATAGTGTAATGGATCACATGGGAATCCTTATCCGCCGTGATCCCCACCTCCTGCCGCTGGTCATAGGAGCCCTCTTCCAGAGTGAAGGTGGGCGCCTTGGGATTTGTCTCTTCATAAAATGCCTCGATATCCTCGTCATCCGTAGCGCTGACCGCCTCTTCCAGAAGCGCTTTCGCTTCTTCCAGCTTTTCAAGGCGGATATACAGCTCAGCCAGCTCCCTGTATCCCTCTGCGTTGGAAGAATCCAGCGCCAGAAGCTGCCTGTAGGAAGCTTCCGCCTGGTCATACTCCTGAGCGCCCGTATAGGACTGCGCCAGGCCCATATAGGCTTCTGTGCTCTTTGGGTCGATCTCGGCAGCTTCCGTAAAGGCCATGACCGCATTTTCGTAATCCAATTCCTCCAGGTATTTTTCACCCAGCTGCAGCGCCTCCTGCAGAGGCGTCAGGGACGAGCCTCCTCCCTGCAGGACAAAAAAGAGTCCTGCCGCAGCGCCGGCAACCACCACGGCCAGAACGCAGATAAGAGTGATGATCTTGCCCTTTTTCCGCTTCTTTTCCGTGCTCTGGTTCCGCCCCTCTTTCGGCGGCTGGAAAGAGGGCGATTCTCCCTCTTCCGCTGGATATTCTCCTTCTGCGGGAGCGTCCGTGACCGCCTGCGCCTGCTCTTCTTTCATATAAACCGGGCCGGAAAAAAGATGTCTTGTGAGCTCCTCCTGCGCATTTCCCTCCGGAAACGGCTGTGCAGGCGGAGTATAAACCGTCGCGCTTTCCTCCGCGGGCTCCTGCGGAAGAAGGATCGTCGCATCCTCGCCGTTCCCAGCTTCCGCCGGAGCTTTTTCCAAAAGGACCGTGGCGTCTCCTCCTGCGCTTTCCTCCGCGGGCTCCTGCGGAAGAAGGACTGTTACATCCTCATCGGGACCGCCCGCCTGCGGAGTCCACCGGATCCGAAAGGGTTCCCCGCAGTTCACACAAAATGCGGCTTCATCCGGGTTTGGCTTCCCGCACTGCGTACAATATTTCAAGTGGTTTCCCTCCTTCTGCGATCTTGGGGTCAATCTTTTTTCACAGCAGACCCGTATTCATCGTCAAATTGCTTTTTCAGCTTTTTTCCTTTGGAGGCAAGCACCGCTTTTACCACGATCATTGCCGCCGCGAAAATTCCAAAACAGATAAATCCTCCATAAAACATCCATTCGCCGGCCGTCCAGCCCACATATGGCGTAACGTCCATCTCAGTTCACCTCCGCCTTATTCGCTGTTTAGCCAGCCGCCGCCGATGATCTGCTGCATCATGGTCTCCAAAAGCTGCATTTCCGCATCGCTGGCTCCTTCCCTTTTTGCCTTTTGATAATATGCTACAGCCTTTTCGTAGTTCTCGCTGACTTTTGTATAATCCCTCTGCTCTTCGGGACGGCTGTTTTCCTCCGCACCGTAAAGAAGGGCCAACCGCATATACGGACGATAATCCTCCGGAAGCTCATCTCTGAGCTCCAGAAGAATATTTTCTGCCTCTTCATATCGTTCCAACATCTGATACAAGGCCGCAATATTCAGTCGTACGGCTGCAGAACGATTCCCCTGCTCCATCGCCAGCTCGTAGCATTCCAAGGCTTTCTCGCAGTCGCCCTGCAGGTCGGCATCCTCCATCTGGGCACGGCGCATATACGCGGCTCCCAAAGCGGTGAGGATCGGTCCGCTTTTTTCCGGAGCTACCGTATTCCGCGCCTCCTCCAAGACCGCGATCTCCTCATCCGGCTGCTGCCCCAGCCTGTAGGCTCTTGCGCACAGAATATACGCCCTCTGGCGAAGCGTTTCGCTGGAAGACGAGTGCGCCGCCTCCATGAATTTTTCCGCCGCAGGCTGCCATTCTCCCTCAGAGAGCTCCAGCTCCGCCTGCACCAAAGTAACAGAATCCGTATCCAGACCGTAAGAGACGGCCTCATCCAAAATTCTTTCCGCTTCCTCCGTCTGCTGCATGCGTGCCAAGGCAATGGCGTAATCTCTGTAATATTCCGGGTTTTCCGTATATCGGGAAACAGCCTCCTTATAATACTCCACAGCATCGAGATACCTTTCCTGCTCGAACCAGGCGTTCCCTATCATAAAATAGATCCCCGAAGCCGCTTCGGGTTCCCTTTCCATAGCTTCTTCCAGCCCTGGATTCGTCAGGATCAGCCGCCCGTACTGGACGCAGGCTTCGTACTCCCCCTGCTCCACGTAAGCCAGCAGCTTTTCATAGTAAGCGGGAAGCTTCGTGCTGAAAAGCTGTATGGCCTCGTCATAAAGCAAAAGGGCTTGTTCATAATCTCCGCTTTCCCCCGCGGCCTGCCCCTGAGCTACCAAAAGGCCGTACCGTTCCTCTTTTTCCGCCCCCATCTGCCGGTATCCAAAAAAGGAAAGGAGCAGGGAACCTGTAAGCAGGGCCGAGAACACCACCGTCGTCACATGCTGTGCCGTCCTGTGGCGAGTATAGCGCCGGTCCAGCTTCCGCAGGTCACAGAACACCCGCAGAAGCTCTGCCGCCGTCTGATACCGGCGGTTGGGATCGGGCTGCATCATCTTCTCTACAACCTCCAGGAGCGCCTGGCTGTACGGTAACCCCAGAGCCGTCACAGGCGTTACCTGCCCGGTGGATTTTTCCGGCTTTCTGCCGGAAAGAAGATGGTATAAGGTCGCTCCCAGGCTGTATATATCGGAACGGGCATCCAAGGGAGCGGCCATCTGAAAGCTGTAGGAAGCGCCTGCAGCCGTTCCCGCAGGAGGAGGCGAAGCATTCAGATACTGTTCCGGCGGAGCATACCCGGCGCTCATACCGCTGATCTGGCTGCTGCCCTGCCCATCCAGCGAAATGTTAAAGTCGATAAGGCACACGTTTCCCTGCGGGGTGATCATGATATTCTGCGGCTTAATATCGCTGTGTATGATGGGGGGAACCAATCCGTGCAGATACACCAAAGCCTCGCATAGCTGCCGGGCCCACAGAACGATCTGTTTCTGCTGGAGCCGATATCCCTTTTTTATATAATAATCCAGCGACTGGCCTTCAATAAAATCAATAACGGTATAGATCCCTCCGTCTACTTCCAGGAAGTCGTATACCTGCGGAAGATACGTATGCTTCA
>URRG01000105.1 GCA_900550095.1 uncultured Oscillospiraceae bacterium | reverse complement strand
TACCGATATATGGATTCGTTCGGAGAAGCTCAGCCGGAGAGCTCCTTTTCCAGAATCAGCCTTGCCATTTCATAGATGCCGGGCCTGTAGAGGACCAGCGTGGCTTCCATGGGGTGATCTGCCAGAAAGCCGCGCATGGCGCGGCCCGCAATGCGGATGGAATCGGGCCGGGGGATATGGCAGTCCCCGGAAAAAATCAGGGGGACGGCTATGGTCCTGCAGCCGTATGCATACGCCTTCTGAAGGGCGTTGTGGTAGCAGGCCCCCAGAAGCAGCTTTTCCCGTTTCGCTCCGCCGTACCACCCGGGCCCGGCTACATGGACGATATATTTGCAGGGAAGATTGAAGCCGGGCGTGACCACAGCGCGGCCTATAGGGCAGCGGCCCACAGCCCGGCAGGCGTTTTCCAGCTCTTTGGGGCCCGCGGCGGCAAAGATGGCGTCGCAGATGCCGGGCGCGCGTTTTAAGTCGGTATTTGCGGCGTTGACTATGGCGTCGGCCTCCATTTTTGTAATGTCCCCTAAACACAGGTGCAGTGCCATAACAGAATTCCTCCCATCTTTCATTATTGCAGGCAATGCGGGGCACGTAAGGCGCCCTCCTTTCTCCAGTATAGCACACGGAAGCCTTTAGGGGAACAGCCGCCGGGTTTCACATCAGAAAGCCGCAGAGCAGGTAGGCCCCGGTGGAGATCCCGGCCGCGCAGAGGGCGTAGGGAAGCTGTGAGAGAGCGTGATCCATGTTCTCCATTTTGCAGCAGCTGGAGGTGAGGACGGTGGCATCCGAATAGAAGCAGGCGTGGCTCCCCAGGGTTGCGCCGGAGACCATGGCCCCCATCACGAGCAGGGGATTGGCGCCGATGGAAAAGGCCAGGGGCAGTATGACCGGCGAAACGATGGCGGGGATCCCCCAGACGCTGCCGGTGCTGAAATTCAGGACGGCCACCACAAGGAAGGTAAGCGCCGGGAAGAGGGCGGGGCTCATAAAGGGCTGTACGGCCTCGATCACATAGTTGGCGATCCCGATGTCGCTCATGGCCTCCTGCATGACGAAGGCAAAGTAAATGATGGCCACTGTGGGGACCATGTTGCAGAAGCCGTGCATGGCCAGATCACAGAATTTAGTTACTGTCATTTTCCGGCGCGGGATATAGAGGGCAAAGCACACCGCGATAGCGGCAACGACGGCCAGGAACAGCTCGCCCCCGGCAATGGCCAGGACGATCAGGACGCCGATGGGCAGGACGAAGTCTAAGATATTCCCCCCTGCGCCGGGGCGCTCTTCTTCCTCCTCCTCCAGATTCAGGAGCCTGCTTTCAGGGGAATAGACCTGACCTGTTTTGGCAACGCGCTCGTACGCCTTTTTCATGCGCCCCATTTTTGGGATCACGCCGCAGACGAAAAGGGGCACGATGACGACGGCGGCAATGGCGTAGAAAATAAACGGGATGATATGGTAAAAGGTTTGGATGCCGCTTCCGTAGCCCAGCTCCGGAACGCCGGCCTCAGCGTAAAACAGGCCGGAGAAGAAGATGGCCCAGGTGGAAAAGGGCAGGATGGCGCATACGGGCGCGCCGGTGGAATCGATCACATAGGAGAGGGTCTCCCGGGGGATCTTGTGCCGGTCCGTCTGCCGCTTCATGCAGGTGCTCAGGGTCATGATATTCAGGTAGTCGTCCACGAAGATCAGGATCCCCATGACCCAGGTGATCAGAAGAGTGGATTTCGGGCCCCGGCAGAGCTTTGAAAGCCATTTGGAAAAACCCAGGGTCCCGTGGGAAGCGCCGAGAAGCGTGATAAGACTGCCGAAAAGAAGGCATACCATAAAGACCCACTGGTGATCCCTGTTGGAGGCGACCCGGAAAAAGGCGTCCATCCAGCCTTGGGCGAACCCGAAGCCGTCCGTGATGATATATGTGAGCAGAGTGCCCAGGATCAGCGGCTCCAGCGTACGTTTTGTCAGCAGGGCCACAGCGATCACAACGATAACGGGCAGAAGAGTCAGAAGACCGTAATTCACAATGCCTCACCTCACCGCCTATCATACAGGATGACGGATAAAAGCGGTGTGAGGCTTTGGGGCCTGCGATAAAGATACGGTTAAAATCCCGGGGACTGCCCGGAGTGATTTTCCCCAGGGGAAACGTCCCGCCGCATTCCGGGCCTGTGGGAAGACGCGGTGATGCCCACATATGGATATACGGAAATCGGGCTGGAAAACAAATCTCGCAATAGATGATATAATTTTATATAAGAACTAAATCGCCGTGGTTGCAGGTATAATAGAAACCAAAACAGGGAGCATTCCGCATGGGCGCGCGGAATGGGCCGAAAAACGAAAGCGGGCCTTCTGCTGTCCCGCAGGCTTACGTCTCTGCGGCCCCGCGCCTCTGCAGTCCTGCGGCGCTGCGCTTCTGCACCCTGCCTTTCCGGCTCTCCTGGTCCTGAGCGGCTTTTGCCGCCGCTGCGCGGAAGGAAAGAGGGGCAGGGGGATCGGGACGCGCGGGGCCCCTGCGCGCAAAAATAAAACAGATAACGGAGGAATCATCAATGGAAATGACATTGCGCTGGTACGGCAGCCGCTTCGATTCTGTCACGCTGCAGCAGATCCGCCAGATCCCGGGTGTGACGGGCGTGATCACCACTCTTTACGATACGGCTCCCGGAGACCTTTGGGAGCAGGCGAGAATACATGCATTGAAGGAGGAAGTGGAGGCCAGCGGACTTCATATTTCGGGTATCGAAAGTGTGAACATCCACGATGCCATTAAAATCGGACTTCCGGAAAGGGACCGTTACATCGAAAACTATATCCGCACCCTGGAAAACCTGGGCAAAGAGGATATCCATATGGTGTGCTATAATTTCATGCCCGTTTTCGACTGGACCCGCACGGAGCTGGCCCGCGTCCGGCCGGACGGTTCCACCGTTCTGGCCTACAGCCAGAAGGCCATCGACGCTCTGGATCCGGAAAAAATGTTTGATTCCATCTCGGGGGATTCCAACGGATATGTGATGCCGGGCTGGGAGCCGGAGCGTATGGCGAAAATCAAGGAGCTCTTTACCCTTTATAAGAATGTGGACGAGGAAAAGCTTTTCTCCAACCTGAAATATTTCCTGGAAGCCATCATGCCAGTCTGCAACCGATACGATATCCGCATGGCTATCCACCCGGATGACCCGGCTTGGAGCGTATTCGGCCTGCCCAGGATCATCACCTGCCTGCCCAACCTTGAGCGCATGATGAAGATGGTGGACGACCCCCACAATGGCGTGACCTTCTGCGCGGGGTCCTACGGCACTAATCCGGAGAACGACCTGCCGGGCATGATCCGCGCTTTGAAGGGACGCATCCATTTCGCCCATGTGCGGAACCTGAAGCATAATTTCCCCGGGGATTTTGAGGAAGCGGCTCACCTTTCCTCCGACGGCAGCTTCGATATGTATGAGATCATGAGGGCGCTTTATGACATTGGCTTTGAGGGGCCTGTCCGCCCGGATCACGGCCGGATGATCTGGGGCGAGGTGGCCATGCCGGGCTATGGCCTTTACGACAGGGCGTTGGGGGCCGCCTATCTGAATGGCCTCTGGGAGGCTATTGAGAAAAGTCAGAATCGTAAATAAGGGGCGGCCGGGAATATACCCGGCCCTTTGAAAGGTGGCTTTTGCTGTGGAACTGAGCAATGCAGGCCTGAAAAACAGGCAGGAATGGGAAAAAATGGGTTATGCTCTGCCGCAATATGATCGGCAGGAGATGATCCGCCTCACAAGGGAAGCGCCCTTCTGGGTGCATTTTGGAGCCGGAAATATATTCCGAGCTTTCCAGGCTAATGGGGCCCAGCGGCTTCTGAACGAAGAAGTTCTCCGGAAGGGAATCGTTGTAGCGGAAGGGTTTGACGGGGAAATCATTTCTTCCGTATATGCGCCCTATGACGATCTGAGCATTCTGGTGACGCTGAAGGCGGACGGAAGCATGGAGAAGACCGTAGTGGGAAGCGTGGCGGAGGCTGTAAGCGCTGTGGACGCCAAGGATTCCGGCTTTGCCCGCCTGCGGGAGATTTTCCGGATGGAATCCCTGCAGCTTGTGAGCTTCACCATAACGGAAAAGGGCTACAGCCTGTATAACGGCCGGGGAGATCTTTTGCCGGATGTGGCGGAGGATTTCCGCAGCGGCCCCAGCGCCCCCGCAAGCTATATGGGGAAGATCGCCGCCCTGCTTTACGAGCGCTTCCTGGCGGGCGGCAGTCCTCTTGCCATGGTGAGCATGGATAACTGTTCCCACAACGGGGAAAAGCTCTTCGGGGCTGTGTGGGCATTTGCAGAGGCCTGGGAGAAAAGCGGCGCAGCGAAAACGGGCTTCTGCGCCTATGTGAAGGATCCTGCAAAGGTATCCTTCCCCTGGACGATGATCGATAAGATTACCCCCAGGCCGGACGCTTCTGTGGAAAAGCGCCTCAAGGAGGACGGCGTTTCCGCCATGGAGCCGGTGGTCACGGGAAAACACACCTATACGGCTCCCTTTGTAAACGCGGAGGAATGCGAGTATCTCGTTATTGAGGACAGCTTCCCCAACGGAAGGCCGGCATTGGAAAAGACCGGATTTATCTTCACCAGCCGGGAGACCGTCAACGACTGCGAGCGCATGAAGGTCTGCACCTGCCTGAATCCTCTCCATACGGCTCTGGCGGTTTACGGCTGCCTTCTCGGGTATACGCTGATCTCTGAGGAGATGAAAAATCCTCTTCTGAAAAAGCTTGTGGAGCGCATCGGGTATATAGAGGGCCTCCCTGTCGTGACGGATCCCGGGATCCTCTCCCCCAGGGAATTTCTGGATACGGTGCTCAATGTCCGTATTCCTAACCCCTTCATGCCGGATACTCCCCAGCGGATCGCCACGGATACCTCTCAAAAGCTTTCCATCCGCTTTGGGGAAACCGTGAAAGCATATCGGACCTCCCCCTCTCTCCGGGTAGAGGACCTTGTGGGGATCCCGCTGGTGTATGCCGGATGGCTCCGGTATCTGATGGCGGTGGACGATATGGGCGAGCCCTTTACGCCCAGCCCGGATCCGCTGCTGGAAAACCTTTCTCCCGTTCTTGGAAAATTCTCTCTGGGCCATACGGAAAGAGCGGAAGAAGTTCTTACCCCCATTTTGAGAGACGCCTCCATTTTCGGAGTGGATCTGTTTGCGGCAGGTTTGGGCGAGCGGGTGCTTCAGTATTTCAGGGAGCTTTCCGCCGGTAAGGGCGCAGTGGAAGCTGCACTCCGGAAGTATACTGCTTCTTTTTAAAAACAGCAGTTCCAAGCGTGAGCAGAGCCGGAAAGCTTGAAAGATTTTACTACAGCAGAAACAACAGAATACCGTGAGGAGGGCACGCTATTAAAGAGCAAATCCCCATCTGAAGATATTGCAGGCTTCGGATGGGGATTTTTGTTGAAACCGGGGAGTATGCCGGCCCGATGCTGTCCTTTGGAAAGTGGAACAAAGAGCGGAGAAAAGAAATCTTTGTTTTCGGGGAAGTTTTTGTTGAAAAGAAGGCAGGGAACTGGTATACTTAACAAAAGAAAAACTTTATATAAAAATTTATATAAATTTTTAGGAAAGTGCGAAGTGCCATCTGAGGGACTTTTTCCTATTAGAAAGGGAAAGCCTGTGCCCAGAACGTTCCCGGAGGCAGCGCTTTTGCAGAAAGGAGGAATAGCTTTGAAAGGGAAGGCCAGCATCAAGACGATCAGCGAGCTGACGGGATTTTCTTCCGCCACGGTCTCCAACGCGCTGCGCAACAAGCGGGGCGTCAGCCGGGAAACGGTGGAAATCATTCTGAAGGCGGCCCGGGAAACGGGCTACCTTTCCGAAAGCCGGGTGGAGAGCATCCGCCTGGTCATTTATAAAGCTGGGGGAGAGGTGGTGAACGATTCCCCCTTTTTCGCGTCTCTGATAGCGGGAGTAGAGGAGGAAAGCCGCAATTCCGGCTATGAAACGGTGTTTTATAATCTCCGCCGGGAGGATCCGGAATATGAGGAACGGCTGGAGGAGCTTCTGAACGATCCCTCCTCCGCCCTTTTGATTCTTGCCACAGAGCTCTCCCCAGAGGAGGCAAAGGCATTCCTGAAGGCCCGGTCGCCGGTGGTGATGCTGGATAATTGGTATGAGGAGCTCCCCTTTAACGCCGTCCTGATCGATAACACGGATGCGGCCTTAAAGGCTGTCTCGTACCTGGCCTCTATGGGCCACAGAGAGATCGGCTATCTGCAAAGCAGCTATCCCATCAAGAATTTTTATTACCGTTCCGAAGGGTACCGCAGGGCGCTTCACGAAAACGGCCTCTCCTGCAGCCCGGAGCAGATCTTCCGGCTGCGGCCCAGCATGGAGGGGGCCTGTGAGGACATGGCGGCGGCGCTTCTGAAAAAGCCGAAGCTGCCTACGGCTTTTTTCGCCGATAACGACATGATCGCTCTGGGGGCTGTGCGCGCTCTGCAGCAGGCGGGCTTCCGGGTGCCGGAGGATGTCTCTGTGGTGGGATTCGACGACCTGCCCTTCTGCGCTATTTCAGATCCGCCCCTGACCACCATCCGGGTGTATAACCGGCAGATGGGCTGCGCCGCTGTGCGCCGGCTTCTGGAACTGATGCGGAAGGATGAAGGGGAGGCCTATAAGGCGAAAATCCAGATCTGCAGCTCCTTTGTGGAAAGAGGAAGCGTTCTTGACCGGAGAACCTTGCAAAAGGGTGAGGCCGCCCCGGAAAATCCGGAATAAAGGATGAGAACGCTCCGGCGGTTAATACACGAATAGTTTCCGGCTTTGCGCGCCGTAAGGGCCCGCAAAGCGTAGTCCATATTTGCGAGATATAACTACAAAAACAGAAAGAGGGATTTTCTATGAAAGGCGCAAGGATCAAGCTGGGATACGCCCCCACCAGGCGCAGCATTTTCAGCGCTCCGGATGCCATCAAATACCGGGGTCTCACAAAGGATAAGCTCCTGCAGATGGGTGTGGAGCTGGTGGACATCGACGACATCAACAGCGAAGGGCTTTTGTATGACGACGGGGACGTAGCCCCCATCTTGGCGAAATTTCAAAAGGAAGGGGTAAACGGCCTTTTCGTTCCTCATTGCAATTTCGGCACAGAATATGTGGTCGCCCGGCTGGCAAAGGCTTTACATGTTCCCGTTTTGCTTTGGGGGCCCAGGGATGAGCGGCCCGACGAGAACGGAATCCGTTTGAGAGACAGCCAGTGCGGCCTTTTCGCCACGGGAAAGGTGCTGCGGCGCTTCCAGGTGCCTTTTACATACATGACCAACTGCCGCCTGACGGATCCGGAGTTTGAGCGGGGCGTGCGGGATTTCCTGGCCGTTTGCAATGTAGTGCGGGTTTTCCGAGGCATCCGTATTCTGCA
>URRG01000104.1 GCA_900550095.1 uncultured Oscillospiraceae bacterium | reverse complement strand
GGTGGCGGAGCTTCCGCAGGGCCTTGGCCTCGATCTGACGGATCCGCTCACGGGTCACGTTGAATTCCTTGCCTACTTCCTCCAAGGTTCGGGAACGACCGTCCTCCAGGCCGAAACGGAGACGCAGCACCTTTTCCTCACGGGGCGTAAGAGTATCCAGCACTTCAGAGAGCTGTTCCTTCAAAAGCGTGTGCGAAGCCGCGTCCTGAGGAGCAGGAGCATCGTCGTCGGGGATAAAATCCCCCAGATGGCTGTCTTCCTCCTCGCCGATGGGAGTTTCCAGAGAAACAGGCTCCTGAGCCACGCGCATAATCTCCCGGACTTTATCCACAGGCATGTCCAGCTCGTCGGAAATCTCCTCCGCCGTAGGCTCGTGGCCGTTTGTATGCAGAAGCTGGCTGGAGATCTTTTTCACCTTATTGATCGTCTCCACCATATGGACAGGGATGCGGATAGTCCTGGCCTGATCCGCGATTGCGCGGGTGATGGCCTGCCGGATCCACCAGGTGGCATAGGTAGAAAATTTGAAACCTTTGGTGTAATCGAATTTTTCCACTGCCTTGATAAGGCCCAGATTCCCCTCCTGGATCAGATCCAGGAACTGCATGCCCCGGCCCAGATACCGCTTGGCGATGCTGACCACCAGGCGCAGATTCGCTTCTGAAAGACGCTTTTTGGCAGATTCGTCCCCATCCGCTATACGAACCGCCAGCGTCACCTCTTCATCGGGCGACAACAGAGGCACACGGCCGATCTCCTTCAGATACACCTTTACGGGGTCGTCGATGGCGATACCGTCCGTATTCAGAGCGTTCTCCAGATCCTCTTCTTCCTCTTTCTGAGCCGCGGCTGCGATGAATTCCAGATCGTCGAAGGATTCCTCCGCCATGTCTTCCACCACGTCGATGCCAAGGGATTCCAGAGTATCATAGAATTTTTCAATCTGCTCCGGATTCAGATCCATGCCCTCAAAAGCGTCCAGAATCTCCTTTGTGGTAAGATGTCCCTTCGCTTTCGCCTGCTCCAGCAGATCCCGGATGATGGATTTTTTTTCAGGTATTCCCATTATGCTTCCCCCTGTTTTATTTCTTCATGGATTTTAATGTTTCCAAATACGACTGAATATCCTGCGCCTGGCCGGAAACCGCCTTTTCGGCGCAGAGCCGTTCGTTTTCCCCTATCAAAATACGAATGTATTCCTCAATATCCGCCTGCCGGACGACCACATCCTGCATACGGGCCACCATCCCAGCCACAGCGGAAAGCTCCTCTTCCCGGAATTCTCCCGCTATATCCGTAAGGCTGAATGCCTTTCCGCTATTAATGTGTCAAAAAACAGACTAATATACACGCCGGTTGAAGGACGTTACCATCTTCTCCGGCGGCAGCTTTTCCGCCGCCAGCCCGCCGAACTCCGGGAAGCGGCAAAGCGCCCCGATCAGACTTTCTTCCGCAGTCGCCGCCCGCAGATGGGCGGCTTTTTCGGGATTTACCGTATCCCTCGCACCTGTGCGCTGTTGCTGGAAGGCCTGAAAACTTTTCTGCTCCCGCTGCCTTCTCCGTTTAGCGGCATTCTTGGAAATCTGCTGCTGAATGGCGAACTTATCGATCCCGATCTCTTCCGCCAGACGGCCCGCATAGACCTCCTGCTCGATGCGGCTGTCCAGTGTGGAAAGGACTTCCGCGGCGCCTGTGAGATACTGCACTCTTCCCTCTGCCGTTTCCAAATTGCAGCTCTGCCGGATCTTCTGCAGCCTGTATTCCACATCGTTCCCGGTGGAATCCAAAAGCTGGCGGAAGCGCGCGTACCCCTGATCTCCCCAGGAGCGGATGAATTCATCCGGATCCTTTCCGTTCGGGACGGTAAGCACCTTCACGTTGAGCCCAGCCTCCCGCAGAAGAGGGATCGCTCTTGCCGTCGCCTTCTGGCCCGCTTCGTCCGCATCGTAGCAGACGACGGCCTCCCTGGCGTATTTCGCCATAATGCGTGCCTGCTCTGAGGTCAGCGCCGTGCCGAGAGTCGCCACCGCCGTGCGGAAGCCGGCCTGATGCAGGGCGATCACATCCATATAGCCCTCCGCCAGAATAAGCTGTTCTGCATTTTCGTTCTTAGCAAAGTTGAGGGCGAAAAGCGAATTGCTTTTGTGAAACACCAGCGTGTCGGATGTATTCAGATACTTAGGCTTTTCATCCGTCAGGATGCGGCCTCCAAAAGCGATCACATTTCCGCGCAGGTCGATAATAGGGAACATCACCCGGCCCGCAAAACGGTCCACCGCGCCGCCCCGGCGGCCCCGAAAGGCCACGTTCGCCTGTATGAGCTCTTCCTCCCCATACCCTTTCTTTTTCAAATGATCCACCAGGGCAAATCGGCTCCCCGGCGAATATCCCAGCCCAAAATGGCGGATCGTCTTCAAGGAAAGGGCTCTGCGCCTGAGATATTCCAGCCCCGGCTCTCCATCCCGGGACATGAGCACACTGTGATAAAAACGAGCCGTTTCCCGGTTGATCTCCAACAGACGGCCCTTCAGACGGCCCAAGCCGTCGTCCACGTGGCTTTCCGGCACCTGCATGCCCGCCCGCTCCGCCAGAAAACGAACGGCCTCCATATAATCCAGATTTTCAATTTTCCGGACAAAAGTGATCACATCTCCTCCTACTCCGCAGCCAAAGCAATAAAAGGAGCCGTTTTCCGGATATACGTTGAAGGAGGGAGTCTTCTCCCCGTGAAAGGGACAAAGCCCGACCATATTCCTCCCGGCCCGCCTGAGATTCACGTAGGAGGAAACAATATCCGTTATATCGCTCCGCATTTTCAGCTCCTGCATAAACTGTTCCGGCAAAGGCATATGAGATTCCTCCTTTCTCCTGCTTACCATATAGAGAGCCTCGCGCCGCCCTGTCTTCTGAAATATCCGCGAACGCTCCGGCTTTACCGAAAAGTTCCCACATTCCAGGAATGAGGGATGAAAAGTGATGAATACAGTTCAACTGCATAGTGATCCGTCATTCCGGCGATATAATCGCAGGCCGCCCTCTCATACCCCTCCGTTTCCGCGATACAGCGCATATCCTCCGGGCAGTGATCCGGCTGCTCCAGATATGCATAAAGCGCCCCGATCAAACCGGGAACCTTATTTTCTTCACTCTTGGCGAAGGGATTCAGATACACGGAAGAAAACATGAAATCGTTCAGGGCATCCACCGCTTCCCCCATTTCGGGAGAAAGCCGTATATTCCCCTCCGCACTGTTTTCCACGGCGGAAAGGACCATGGCGTTGATCCGGGCCGAGCACGTCCTTCCAACAACCCGGACAATTTCCCGGGGAATATCCTCTTCCCGCAGGACCCCCGCCCTTTCTGCATCGTCTATATCGTGGTTGATATAGGCGATTTTATCTGCAAGCCGGACGATCCTTCCCTCCGGAGTGAAGGCTTCGCGGCCCCGGGTGTGACAAAGGATCCCATCCAGAACCTCTTCCGTGAGATTGAGGCCCCGGCCGTACTTTTCCAGCCTTTCCACCACACGGACGCTCTGCTCATAATGGCGGAAGCCGCCGGGATACAGACTGTCCAGAGCCCGCTCGCCGGCATGTCCAAAAGGCGTATGCCCCAAATCGTGGCCCAATGCGATAGCCTCCGTCAGATCCTCGTTCAAAAGAAGAGAACGAGCGATCGTGCGGGCAATCTGCGCCACCTCCAGAGTATGGGTCAAACGGGTCCTGTAATGATCTCCCTCCGGGGATAAAAAGACTTGGGTCTTATGCTTGAGCCTGCGGAAAGCCTTGCAGTGAATGATCCTGTCCCTGTCCCGCTGAAAAGGAGTCCGCAATTCGCTTTCTTCTTCGAGCTGCTTTCTCCCCTGGGATGCATCCGAAAATGTCGCCCAAGGAGCTAAAATCTCACGCTCGATCTTCTGTGTGCGTTCTCTCACGTTCATACGATTTCCGCACCGCCTTTCACCCGGCCGGAGCAGCCTCCTTGAGCGTCTGAAGGCCCGAAAAGGCCCTGTGCATTCCAGGCCGCCGCCCACTTTTCCCTTATGTCAACAGGCCGAAAGACCAGCCTATCTATATATACGCAATTTGGACGCGTTTTTCTTCTTCAAATCAGAAAAAAGCAAAATTTTTCTTTTTCCCTCTCTCTTTTCGATGACTTTCCCTCTTCCCGACAATTTTCACCTATAATCGGATATCTGTAAATATGGTTTTTTATTTCAACCGTTCAAGAAAGCTGATAGTAAACGTCCTCTCCCTCTTCGGCCCTGCAGCTGCCGCTGGTCGAATCGATCAAGGCCGCCTGCAAAAAAGGGAAAAGCTCCTTCCGGATATGAAAGGAAATCCTCACATCCTCCCCAAAAACGGCGTCGTCCACAATCCCATCCTTCTCGGGAATCAAAGCAGCGACTCTTCCGTATTGAGAATACGAACAGGAAACCGCGCCGAGGGTGCACAGCCCCATGGTGATAATGCCCGCCGCTTCCAGGGCTATGGAGGCTCCGTGGGAATACGCCCGCACCAGGCCGCCCGCACCAAGCAGGATACCGCCGAAATAGCGGGTGACCACCACCGCCGTATCCACCACGCCGCTTTTTTGGAGCACGTCCAAAACAGGGATGCCCGCCGTACCCTGAGGTTCCCCGTCGTCGGAATACCGTTTGATCTGCCCCTCCCGCAGGCAATAGGCGTATACATTGTGCGAAGCATCCCAGTATTTCGCTTTCATCTCATTGATGAAGGCCGCAGCCTCTTCTTCCGTTTTTACCGGGCAGGCATGGCCGATAAAACGGGAACGGCGTTCTATAAATTCCGCTTCTTCCCTGGAACGTATCGTTTTGTATTCCATCATGCGTTTCCCGCCTCCCTGCATAAAAATATGGCGGCGCGAAAGCCCGCGCCGCCAACCAAATATCTAAGGGAAAAACGTTATTTGCTCCCCATGCCGTAACGCTTCTTAAACATATCAACACGTCCGCTGGTATCAACGAGCTTCTGCTTGCCAGTGAAGAACGGGTGGCATTTTGAGCATATTTCAACGTGGATGTCCTTCTTTGTGGACTTCGTCGGAATAACATTACCGCATGCGCAAGTGATCGTAGTCTCCTCATATTTGGGATGGATATTTTCCTTCATTTTTGTCACCTCTTTCAGCTGAACTGCAACTTAACATTTGAATTTTAGCACACGGTTCCCAAAAAAGCAAGAGAAATTTCTCATTTTATCGAAAAAGATAAGAACCATTCTCTTCAATGAAGACGGCGAAACATGCTTCGCCTTCACAAATGACCTCAGCCCTGCTGTGAATCTATATAAGAAATATATTCCTCCAGGCACATGGAAAGCCTGCGCATATTCAACGCATGCTCCTGCCCTACATAACGGAAACAGCCGGGGGAAAAATCTCTGCCGGTCTCGTCCGTTTTATTTTCCGGGAACCGCTGCACAAAGCCGTATTCCACCGAATGATCTAAAAGCCACTGGTAGGCGGGGGTATCCTTCAAATTTTCCCCTTCTCCCGATGCAAACACTACGGAGAGCCCCGTCTGGCTTTCACTGTAGCCCCCCATCCCCAGGGAATTCTGGGCCTTGTCCTCCGCACGGACCTGCGTATATCCTTCCTTGAGGTATTCTTCTATCCGTTTCTCGTATTCCTCATTCTGCTTTTCAGCGCTGACATATCCGGAGGAAAGCCGCAGGGGGATCCCCGCCTCCTGAGCGGCCTCCATCAGTTTTTCGAGGGCGGGCAGGATACGCTCGTCCACCTCCACGCCCTCATATTCCGTCAACTGGTATTTCCAGCCGTCCGGAATCTTGTTTTTGCTGTTCACAAGAAGAAGGTTCACGTCATCCCCATACGCAGGAAGGGAATCCTCCGGCGCCTTTGAAGATACGGCGGAGGACTCCTCCCCTGTCTCCGGTTCCGGCGGCGCGAACATCTGCAGGCACGCTAAAACCGCAGCGGCGGCCACAGAAACGGCGACCGTAACGAGGATCACCGCCATATATATGCGAAGCCTCTTGACCTGTTTTTCCTTTTTTCCATGACGCTTTGATTTGATTACGCGTTCCGGACGGCCTTTTCCCACATTCTTCAAGCCCTTTCCCGTGGATTCGTTCCATATGCTCTGGAATCCTTCTATTCATATGCGCGAAGCGCTCCATTCAGCACACCCCAGAAACAAAATACATCTGTTATTGTATCGTGGGCCCGAGAAAAATGCAAGCTGGCCTTGTTAAATTTTACAAAACAAAGGGTTTACTTTTGACGCGCACATGTTATATACTTAATATGGGCGGATAGGGATATTCAGTGTGTGAAGATTTGTATGGTTTATTGTGAAATTTTTATCTATCCGCATTAGAATATTATTTTCTCATTACGTGAATAAAAGGGGTGCTTCCCAATGAGGAAAACAAAAATCATTTGTACGCTTGGTCCCGCTACCGATAACGAAAAAACGCTTCGGGAACTGATGCTGGCCGGAATGGACGTGGCTCGCCTGAATTTTTCCCATCAAGCCCATCCCGAGCAAAAGGTCCGGGCCGATATGGTGAAAAAGCTCCGCAAAGAGCTGGATCTGCCTGTCGCTCTGCTCCTAGACACAAAAGGGCCCGAGATCCGCGTCAAAACCTTCAAGACTCCCAAGGTGGAGCTGAAGGAAGGCAGCTCCTTCACCCTTACCACCCGCGATGTGGAAGGGGACGCATCTATTGCTTCTATAACCTTTGCCGGCCTTCCCTCTGAGGTCCATCCCGGCGGCCGCATCCTTATCGACGACGGCCTGATCGAGCTCCGGGTGGAATCCTGCACGGATACAGATATTCTCTGCACTGTAAAAAACGGGGGATTCGTTTCCAGCCGGAAGAGCATCAATGTCCCCGGCGTTGCGCTTTCCCTTCCCTTTATCAGCGAACAGGACGAAAAGGACATCGCCTTCGCCGTTAAGGAGGATTTTGATTTTATCGCGGCCTCCTTTACCCGCAGCGCACAGGACATCCTGGATATGCGCGCTGTCCTGGAAAAGTACAATTCCCACGATATCCGCATCATCGCCAAGATCGAAAATTCCGACGGTGTAGAAAACATAGATGAGATCATTGAGGTCTCAGACGGCATCATGGTGGCCAGAGGCGATCTGGGGGTGGAGATCCCTCTGCAGGAGATCCCTGTCATCCAGAAAAAGCTGATAAAAAAGGCATACAATGCAGGCCGTCAGGTCATCACTGCCACACAGATGCTGGATTCCATGATGAAGAATCCCCGCCCCACCCGCGCTGAAGCCACCGACGTAGCCAACGCCATCTATGATGGAACCAGCGCCATCATGCTCAGCGGCGAGACCGCCGCCGGCAGCTATCCGGTAGCGGCGCTGAAAATGATGGCCAATATTGCTGAACGTACAGAAGAAGATATCGACTATAAAGGGCGCT
>URRG01000103.1 GCA_900550095.1 uncultured Oscillospiraceae bacterium | reverse complement strand
GGTATTATATCGGCTGGGACGCAGCGCCGGCAGAGGAAGACAGCGGGCTGAATCTGCTTGCTGAGATCAATTCCATACGGTCTTCGAAAAGGGCCGAGTGAGGAACTGCGCTCGGCATTTTTTTGATTTTTACAAGGACTGGGAAAAACTGCTGGAACCGCCCTTCAACTGCGATTACGGGTCGAATATAACGGTAGGCGATACCTTTTTGCGCGAATACGAACTGCTGTATATTGGACTGCGCCAAGACCGTCTTTGGGAACAACGTATGGATCGGCCCCAACGTAGGATTTTACACGCCCCAGCACGCCTTTGACAGCGGGGAACGGACGGCGGGCTGTGAAAAATCCCTCCCTATAACGGTGGAGGACAATGTGTGGATATGCGGCGGAGTTACAGTCGTGTGCGGCGTCTCCATAGGGGACGGCTCCATCATAGGGGCGGGCGTCGTGGTGACAAAAGAGATCCCGGCAGGGGGCGCTTGCCGCGGGCAATCCGGCGCGGGTGCTGCGCAGGATTACCGAAGAGGATAAGCTCCATCTTCCCATAGAGGCCGCCGGGCAGAAGTGAAGGCGCATCCGTCTTCGCTTTCCGCGGGGGCGGTTCCGGCTGTGCGAAGGCGGGGAAAAGGCGGATCCCGTGATCTGTTTCGGGATCCGCCTTTTGTTTTTGTCTGCTTTGCCGCTTTATCCGATTTTTGCCAGCTTTGCCCCCGGATAATACCAGGATAGGATCGCTTTGAAATCCGAACCCTGCTTTGCCATATACTGAGCCCCGGTTTGGCTCATTCCCACCCCGTGGCCGTAGCCCTTGACCGAAAAGGTGAAGGAGCCGTCCTTTTGGGAAACGGTGAAATTCTGAGAGCGGAGTCCCAACGCGGAGCGCATTTCCCCGCCCTCCAGCTCCTGGCCGCACACCTCGGCTTTCGTTACGGAGCCGGAGCTGCTGCGGGTCAGCTTGCCGAACCAGTCGCCGGGCGATTCCGGGAAGGAAAGGCTGGGAAAGGATGCGGAAAGGGCTTTTTTCAGATCCTCAGAGGAAAAGGTCTCCGTGGTGAGAAAGCCCGCCGCCAGCTCGTCCCCGGGGCTTGCCACCTGGGTGAGATAGGGGAGCTCTCCTCCCCAGATATCCTTGGAGCTCTCCGTGACGCCTGCGGAAATGGCGTAATAGGTGGCGTCTATGAGTTCCCCTTCATACGTGAGCACATAGCCGTCGGCCTTTTCCGCAGCCTGGGTCAGCTTTTCATAATACGTGTCGAAATTGTCTCCCCATCGCTCCTGCATCTGTTCCTTTGTGGCGTATTTTTCCCACTTGCTTATATCGGCGGAAAAATCGGCCCCCTTCAGGTTTTCGTCCGGTTTGTCCCTGTTTTTTTCGCGCAGGCGCCCATAATAGGTATAGGCGGCCACAGCCTGCGCCGCCAAAGCCTCTGTTTCAAAGGAAAGAGGCATTTCGGCTGCTGCGGCTCCCCGCAGGAAGTCCATCCGGGAAACCTCCAGAATGCTGTCTGTGGAGGTATCCAGGATCTTGAATATGTCGTCTTTTCCGGCGGCTGTTTCCGAAGGCTGGCCGGATGGACCGGAGGCGTTTCCTTTTTCGCTCTTGGAACTCTCCTGTCTCTTTGAGGATTCCGCTTCGCTTGCCGCGGACGCTTCGTCCTTTTGGCCGCTTTCCTGTGAAGCGGACGAGGAAGCGCCGGATGGCTTTGTTTCCGAAGAAGCGCCGCAGAAGGCCAAAGCCGGAAGAAGCGCCGTCAAAAGAAGAAAGGCGAGGCAGAGGGCTATTTTTTCCTTCATATTTTCATTCCTCCCATCAAAACGCTGCCTAAACGGATTGCGCAGATTACGCTGTTCCATGTTTACATGAAACGGAAGGAAAATATTCATAAACTTTCCGTTTTTCTGTCAAATATGAGTTTTTTGGATGGATTTTGAAATATAGAGAAGAATATAATGCAAAATTTGACGAAGAAGGGCTTCGGGATCATTGACTTTTCCCTCCCTTCTGCGATACAATAGGAGCAACTATTCAGTAAGGGAAGGAACGGAGGAAACCAGTATGGAAAATACGAGCGAACTGGGCAGAAAGCAAATGAGCGAATTTGAGGCTCTGTGTGATGAATTCCGTGCCAATAACACGATTCCAGCGGATAAATTCGATACATACAACGTAAAGCGGGGGCTCCGCAATCCGGACGGCACCGGCGTTATGGCCGGGCTTACTCTGATCTGCAATGTCCACGGGTATTTGATTGCGGACGGAGAGAGGATCCCGGATGAAGGGAAGCTCACCTACAGGGGCATCGACGTGCGTGAGATCGTGGAGGGCTGCACCCGGGAAAACCGTTTCGGCTATGAAGAGGTGGTATGGCTCCTGCTCTTCGGCAAGCAGCCCACCCTCCCGCAGCTGGAGCATTTCAGCCATGTGCTCAATGAATACAGGGAGCTGCCTCCCTATTTCGCGGAGGATATGATCATCAAGGCTCCCTCTAAAAACGTGATGAACAAGCTGGCCCGTTCAGTGCTGGCACTGTATTCCTTCGATGGAAATCCGGACGAATTCACACTGGAAAACAATATGCGCCAGTCTATTCAGCTGATTGCCAGGCTTCCGCTCATTATGAGCTATGCTTATCAGGTGAAGCGCCGCCATTTTGACCGGGAGAGCATGTATTTTCATCCCACGGATCCCACCCATTCCACTTCGCAGGCGATTCTGAACGCCATCCGGCCGGACAGGGCGTTTACCGACGAAGAAGCGAAGCTTCTGGATCTGTGCATGATCCTTCACGCCGAGCACGGCGGAGGAAACAATTCCACCTTTACGGCCCGCGCCCTCACCTCCACGGGAACGGATATCTATTCCACCATGGCGGCGGCTATCGGCTCCCTGAAGGGGCCGAAGCACGGCGGGGCGAACCACAGCGTGATGCTCATGATGAACGACCTGATGACAAATGTGGAAAACTGGGACGACGAGGATGAAGTAGAGGCTTATCTGGAAAAGCTTCTCCGGAAGGAAGCTGGAGACCGCAGCGGCCTTATATACGGCATCGGGCACGCGGTTTACACACTTTCCGATCCCAGGGCCGTGATCCTGAAGGAAAAGGCCCGCAGCTTGGCGGAAGAAAAGGGCATGCTGGAAAAATTCGAGCTTTTCCAGCGGGTGGAAAAGCTGGCTCCGGAAGCTTTTGCCCGGGTAAAGAGGGCCTCCAAGGTGGTATCCGCCAACGTGGATTTTTACTCCGGCCTGATCTATGAGATGCTGGGGATTCCCAGCGACCTGTTTACGCCCATGTTTGCCGTTTCCCGGCTGCCGGGCTGGTGCGCCCACAGGATCGAAGAGATGGAGACGGGCCACAGGATCATGCGGCCTGCCTACCGGTCTCTCTCCAAGGAGAAGGCGTATATCCCGATCAGCGAGAGATGATTCTGGATTTGAATTAAAAATGCCGTTCAAAAGGCTATACTATGCATAACGGCCCTGTGAGAAGCCGTCCGGATACGGGGCGGCGTCCTTTCGGCTGAAAGGGAGAGGTCGGGGCGAAATCACGCGGCGCGTTCCAGCGCGGCAGAGAGCGGGGATACGGATGAAAATACGGCATGTGTGGGGAGTCTTCCTCGGCTCTCTGGTTGTGCTTCTCCCGGCGCGGCTGTGCCAGCAGATTTTTCTGGTGGACAGGAGCACGGGTTTTTACACGGATAAAGGGGTCACCTCTATAGGGATCACAGCGGTGCTTGCGGCGGCGGTGCTTTTGATTCTGTTCATGACCGCGAGGGAGAAGGACCATCCCACAGGCGAAGCGCCTGTTCTGCGCAGCGGCGGCGCCGCGGTTATGGCTATGTTCTGCGGCTTTATGTTTTTGGGCGAGGGCATATACAGCCTCCTTTCCCAGCCGGCTATAGAAAATACCGCCGTCAATACGGTTCTTTCCCTGGTGGGGATGCTGGCGGGCGTAGCGGTGCTTCTGACGGCGTACGACCTTGCCGTGGGAGTGAACCATCTGGATCACATCCCCCTCCTCGGCCTTTTGCCGCCGCTGTGGGGCTGTGTGTGTCTGGTTGGGATGTTTATCACCTATACGGCAGTGGTGAACGCGGTGGAGAATTTTTACGATACCTGCGCGGTGATTTTCCTGCTTTTGTTCCTGTTTTCGTTTTCCAAATATATGGCGGGGCTGGAGGGCTGCCGGAAGCTTTTCGTCTATGGCTTTCCCGCCGTTCTCTTATCCCTTCTCACGGGCCTTCCGGCCTTTGTGCTGACTCTTATGGGCACGGATCTGAGCAGCGCCTTCCCGGTGGGGCTTCACCTTCTGAATCTGGTGGTCTCGCTGTATGTGCTCAGTCTGCTTGTCTGTGTATACAGGCATGAAATGAAAAAAAGCGCCGAGCCCGTTCTCAACAGGGAAACGCCTGTCCCAATGGAGCGGGAAAAGCCGGAGGAGTTTTCTCCGGGCGGCGCGCCGTCGTTTTCCTGGAGCCGGGAGGAAGAGGAAAAATGCAGGGACGCGCTGAAGAGGCTGGAGGGAAAGGAAGTTTTTCACGCAAGAGAAAAAAGTCCGTATGATGAAAAATTTTGAAAAACCCCGTTAAATTTATATCAGCTACTTGTAAATTGGGAAGGAATGCTATAAAATAGCATTATAAACCAGATTATTGAAAATCAGGAGGTATCTGTTCCATGTCTATCAAAGTTGCGATCAACGGTTTCGGACGCATCGGCCGTCTGGCATTCCGTCAGATGTTCAACGCCGAGGGATATGAGATTGTTGCTATCAACGATCTGACCGATCCCAAAATGCTTGCCCACCTGCTGAAGTATGACTCCTCTCAGGGCCGCTATGCTCTGGCCGACACGGTTTCCGCCGGCGAGGATTCCATCACGGTAGACGGCAAGACCATCAAGATCTACAGCGAAAAAGATGCGAAGGATCTGCCCTGGGGCGAGATCGGTGTAGACGTTGTTCTGGAGTGCACCGGCTTCTACACCTCCAAGGCCAAGGCTCAGGCTCATATCGATGCCGGCGCCAAGAAGGTCGTCATCTCCGCTCCTGCCGGAAACGATCTGCCCACTATCGTATATTCCGTGAATGAGAAGACCCTGACCAAAGAGGACAAGATCATCTCCGCTGCTTCCTGCACCACCAACTGCCTGGCTCCCATGGCTAAGGCTCTGAACGATTACGCTCCCATCCAGAGCGGCATCATGTCCACCATCCACGCCTTCACCGGCGACCAGATGGTTCTGGACGGCCCCCACAGAAAGGGCGACCTGCGCCGTGCCCGCGCTGCGGCTGTGAACATCGTTCCCAACTCCACCGGCGCCGCCAAGGCGATCGGCCTTGTTATTCCTGAGCTGAACGGCAAGCTCATCGGTTCTGCTCAGCGCGTTCCGGTCCCCACCGGCTCCACCACCATTCTGGTGGCTGTTGTCAAGGGCGAGAACGTGACCAAGGAAGGCATCAACGCCGCTATGAAGGCTGCCGCTTCCGAGAGCTTCGGCTATACCGAGGAGCAGCTGGTGTCCTCCGATATCATCGGCATCACCCAGGGTTCCCTGTTCGACGCCACCCAGACCATGGTGAGCGATATGGGCGACGGCCTCTATCAGGTTCAGGTCGTTTCCTGGTATGACAACGAGAACTCCTATACCAGCCAGATGGTCCGTACCATCAAGTATTTCGCAGAGATCTGATCTGACGATACTTCTGAAGCAGAGCGGCTCCGTTCTTTTGAATGGGGCCGCTTTTTTTGCCGTCTCCGGCCCATGAGTTTTGTGTGCGGGGATTTATCTTTCCGCAGGGGGCTTTTCTATCGGAATAGAAAAATCAGGAAAAATAACAGGATCTTGCGGAAATAGAGCTGAAGTTTGTCGGACAGAGAATTGAAAAACCGCCCTGCCTATGGTATAGTCTATAGAGAAAATGAAGAATGGACACGGTTTTGTTTTAAAGCGTAAGTGTCAGTGTTAACAGGAGGTAGAAGCTATGACGCATAAGATCACCGATTCCGTCATCTATGTAGGAACGGACGACAAGACCATCGATCTGTTTGAAAGCCAGTATGTGGTCCCCAACGGCGTTTCTTATAACTCGTATGTGATTATGGACGATAAGATCGCCGTTATGGATACGGTGGACGCCCGGGCCGGCGAAGAGTGGCTCTGTAATCTGGAAGAGGCTCTGGAGGGAAAGACCCCTGATTGTCTGGTGGTTTCCCATATGGAACCGGATCATTCCTCCAATATCCAGGCCTTGGCTGAAAAATATCCCGATATGAAGATCGTGGGCAACGCAAAGACGTTCCAGATGATCTCTCAGTTTTTCGATATGGATCTCTCCAGCCGCTCCGTGACGGTAAAGGAGGGGGACGAGCTCTCTCTGGGCAGCCATACCCTTACCTTTGTGATGGCGCCCATGGTTCACTGGCCCGAGGTGATGGTAGCCTATGAGAAATCCGAGAAGATCCTCTTTTCTGCCGACGGCTTCGGCAAATTCGGGGCTCTTGACACCGACGAGGACTGGGACTGTGAAGCCCGCCGGTACTATTTCAATATTGTGGGCAAATACGGCGCCCAGGTGCAGGCTCTGCTGAAGAAGGCCGCCGCGCTGGATATCGCCATGATCTGCCCTCTGCACGGCCCTATTCTGAAGGATAATCTTGGCCATTACATCGGTAAATACGATATTTGGAGCAGCTATACCCCTGAGGACGACGGCGTTTTGGTGGCCTATGCCTCTATTCATGGCCATACGGCTGCTGCGGCTAAGAAAATGGCGGAGATCCTGAAAAAGAAGGGCGCTAAAAAAGTGGTTCTCTGCGATCTTGCTAGGGAGGATATGGCCGAAGCTGTGGAAGATGCCTTCCGGTATGATAAGCTTCTTTTGGCGGCCGCTACCTACAATGCGGGCGTTTTTCCCTGCATGGAGCATTTTCTTCTGCATCTGAAGGGGAAGAACTATCAGAAACGCCGTATAGGCATTCTGGAAAACGGCACATGGGCTCCCATGGCCGCCAAGACCATGAAAGGTATCCTGGAGGGGATGAAGGACATTCAGCTCTGCGATACAGTGGTGACGATCAAGTCCGCTGTAAAAGCGGAGGATACACCCAATATGGAAAAGCTGGCGGATGAGCTTCTGGGCTGAATGGACGCCATATGATTTTTCCGTCGGGCCTGTGGAACGGCAGGGCATACGGTTTTAGGCTGATACAGGGACATAGTAAAACGCCGGTTTGGATTTTGTGATCCGGGCCGGTGTTTTTTTGCTGTTCCGCCTCCTGGATAACAGCGCACAGCTTGGGCAGATCCGTTATACAGTGTGTTTTTCCATACTTTATTCTGGTTTATATGGTACTTTTCATAAATAACAGCCTTTTTATGGAAAAAATATTTCTCTGTTCTTATTATTTTTTTCTTTATGTTTCCATAATCCCTATTGAACCGATT
>URRG01000102.1 GCA_900550095.1 uncultured Oscillospiraceae bacterium | reverse complement strand
GGGGGCGTTTTGCATGCAGGGCAGGATGCTTGTTTTTTAAGCGGTCAGGCGTTTTTTTCCACGAAAGTGGTGACGGAGTTAGGCGGGGCAAGGTAGAAAAGTTCTCCGTCTTTTGGAAAAACAGCTGGAAGAGGGGCACAATGCTCTGCGGGAGAGGTGCGGCTCACTTCAAAGCGATCTCCGCAGGAAAACAGGGAGAGGTCGCACCGGGCTTCCTCGGAGGACGTGTTGACCACAATGAAGGCATTGGGCGAATCGGTGTGATTCTGTGCAAACGCCATCACGCAGCAGGCGGTGTCCGTGCTGTAAGTCTGAGCTGCATACATGCCGGCCTGCCCCACAGGGCACACCTGTTTGTAATAATAGTAGCCGTCTCGGATGGTGAAGGAACCATCCTCATTCACCTGAATGGCATTCCCGGGGTTGGGGTCGCCGCCTACCCATTTGCTGGGCCTCTGGATTCCCGCCCAGGGGATGATGGAATTGTTTTTTGCGCAGTAGATATTTTCATACAGCTGATATACGAATTCCGCGTCCATTCTGCTCCAGCTGGTGGAGGTGACCCAGCTGTGGAGATCGGGCCGCCTTTCCCGGATACAATCTGCGCCGGCGCTCCTGTGGTCTCCGTAGCCGGGCTGCGCCATGAGGCCGCCGCTGAAACCGTGGGAGGTTATGAGACCTATTGCTTTGAGGGATTCAGGACGATTGGCGATCTCATTTGCGTAGCCCCAGTGAGAGAACCGGGTCCAGTTGGAGGTTTCCCCGGGCGTAACCCCGATCTCTCCGCATCCGTTTTCTTCCAGGACTTTTTTCAGAAGGGGCAGGAATTCTGCTGCCGCCTCGGGCGTCCAATAGAGATTGTAGTCGTGGCCTGTTCCGATGTTGCCGCTTTCGCCGTTTTCCGGCCATCGGCTGTAGTCCTCCCCTTCGTTATGGATGGAGGCGTATTTCACAGGAAGGCCTTCTGCATCCCGCAGGTAGAGGATCCAGGAGGCGATATATTTTGCAAGCTCCTCTCTGTACTCCGGCTCCAGATCCCTTCCCCGCATGAATCGCTGCTTCGTCATGAACGGAGGGGGACCATACAAGGTGGTGAGGATCTGATACGGCCTTCCCTTTTCACGGGAAATCCGGTATCCCTCCTTCACAAAATACCGCATCCATGCCGTTGTTGTCCGGTGGTCGTAGTTTTTCTGGGATATGTTCCCCAAGCCCGGCTGGTTGCAATGGTCTGCCTCCTGATGGAAGGGATCGAGAAACATTTTGATCGTGTTGGGCTTCAGGCCGTTATCCCCGAAGACAAGCTCCAAAATCTCCCCGCGTTTTTCCTCCGGCAGAATGCTGAAGCCGCCGTAATCCTGGGGCTCCTTGCGATAATCGGTGGTTTGAGCGGTTTCCACATAGTTAAAGCCGAAGCCGTCCCAGTCGATAACCTTTTTAGAAAAATCCACTTTCATATGTACTAGCATTGTAGTAGCGCTGCCTCCTTTTGTCAGAGCCGGAATACCCGCTCTATATTTTTTCCCAAAACGAGCTCCTTTTCTTCCTGTGTAAAATAGTCGGATAGAAAAGCCTTATACGCTTCCAAGTCGGCGTGCATGTCGGAAAAAGGCAGATCGCTTCCGAAGCTGACGCGCTCCGCTCCAAGCTCCCGAATGGCGGAGATCACCTTTTTCCAGCCGATATTGCTTCCCACCAAGTGAACATTGGGGCATTCCTTCGCAACCTCTATGCAGGCTTTTGAAAGATCGGGGATACCGGAGCCCCCCATATGCACCAGCAGGATGGTGGTTTCGGGGAACCGTTTCGCCACCTTCATGGCCCGGTAGGGATGGGTGAAATCGTATTCGTCCGCCCCAATGTGGAAGGCCAGCAGCTTCCCCGTTTTTGCGACTTCCTCCGCCAGGGGCAGGGATATGCTTTCATCGTCGATATAAAAGCTGTTTTGGGCCCCGTTGAGCTTGACGCCGTAAAAACCGTATTCCTCCACACAGCGGCGAATCGTATCTCTTCCCTTTTGAAGGCCCAGGTGGGGATCCGCCCAGCCAAAGCCCAGCAGCCGGTCCGGATATTTTTTTACGGACTGATACAGATATTGCAGGGAGTCATCGATCAAACGCATATAGGGGGGCTGCAGCCAGCAGACGGCCTTGTTGACGCCGCTGCGGTCCATGTGGCAGATCAGCTCCTCCGCAGGGATGGTGAGAGGTCCCCGGATGGGGGAGATGTGGGTGTCTGCATCAATGATCATGGGAACTCCTTTCTAGCGGAACATGGTGTCATAGAGCTGATTGGCTTCCTGGGTCAGGATTTCACCGCCGTCGCTGTACCATTTTTCCACAAAGCTGTCGAATTCATCGATGCTGTTTTTTCCGGTTATAACCCCCAGATAGAATTCCTTCACATAGTTGTTGAGGTTTTCCTTATAGAGGGGATCCGAATTCAGGGTGATACCCAAGAGGGGATCGAAATACCCTTCGTTCTGATTTGCGTATTCGATGGCCAGCGGATCCATGTAGTTTGTGTATACCTCTTCGATCCATACGGGGCACCAGGCGCTTTCGCTCAGCTCGCGGACTCCCACCTCATTGAGCTTTTTCGTAAAGTCCGTATATGGCTCCAGAAATACGGTGGCGCCGCTTTCCGCCTCCGGGTCGGCAAAATCCCAGTGGACGCCCCGTTCACCCAGCATGGCGAGCTCAAACAGCTCTTTTTCAGAAGCGATGGTTTCAAACATACCCATGATATAGCGGATCTTTTCCTCATCCAGATGGGAACCGAATGTCAGCACATATTTCTTTGGGCCCCATTCATAGGTTCCGGAATGGCCCTCCGGCCCCTTGAAGGAGGGAGCCCCAACGATGTATGCTCCGGGGTTCTGGGCCTGAAGGGCCGCCGTATAAGAGCCGCTGGGCACGATAGCCGGGGCGTAGCCGCCCGCCTGCCCCATGGTTCCCACGATGCCGGCGTAAAAGTCGTTGTCTCGTTTGGCGGTAGTCATTATGCCCTTTGGGATCCAGTCGTTGTCATACCACTTTTTCAGCAGGAGCAGCGCATCTTTCGCCTCCGGCTGGATGCTGCCGTATACGATTTTGTCGTCCCGCAGCATCCATTGGCCGGGCATGATGCCGTAGGCTCCGAATACCTCGGCCAGATATCCGTCTGCATCCTGGGAGGTATAGCCGTATTCGTCTGCCTGACCGTTCCCGTTGGGATCCTCTGTCCTGCATTTCTGCAGCCAGACCTCAAATTCCTCAATGGTAGTGGGAGGCTCCATGTCGAACTGTTCCAGCCAATCTCCCCTGTAGGCCAGAGTGTGGCGTGTGGGGCCATACATATTGAAGGAGGGGATGCCATAGAGGGCGCCGTCCTTCGGATCCTTGCCCCATGCCCACATGGGCTCATAGATTTTCTGAACCTGCTCATAGTATTTCGGCATGCTTTCCTTTACCAGATCCTCTGATATAGGGGCGAACCATCCTGCGTTCAGGGCGATGGTGTTGAGCGCCCCCAGCTGGATGATATCCGGCGGGGCCTCTCCCGAGGTGACGGCCAGCTGGAATTTCTGATCCCATTCCGCGGGGTCGTGGGTGCCGAGAGAGCGCATTTCCAGCTCCACATTGTAACCGTATTTTTTCAGAAGCTCAGGCAGCTTCTGCGTCACATAGGAATCCTGCAGCGCAAGATCCAGGGTGCACATATAGGAAATATGCACCGTTTCTTCTGTAACGGAAGAACTTGAGCCCTGCTGCCCGCTCTGGGAGCCCTGGGTGCTTTCTCCTCCGCTTGTTTGGCCCGGCTGGCTGCCGCAGGCCAGCAGCATGGAGAGGGCTGCAATCAGAGCCAGCACCGGGCATAGCCGTCTTTGCCTGTTTTTGGGGCATTTGGCGCTTTTTGTGCTTTTTGTACTTTTTGTGGTTTTCGTACTTTTCATGGGACAACCTCCTTTTTGCTTCATAGTGTGTTCAGCAAAATAATGGTGAATTGTAGAATTGTAAAAATGCGGACATGCAGACATGCAAAAACGCTGAAGTGCTCAGGTACGCAAGTACAGAAATGCTGAAACAGGGCTGCTTATCCTTTTACCGCTCCTATCATGACTCCTTTCATAAAATATTTTTGCGCGAACGGGTAGACAAAGACGATGGGAAGAACGGAAACCAATATGGTGGCCGCCTTCATGGATTCCGGCGAAAGGGATGCGCTGCTGGACATGGACTCCATATAGCTGGACTGGGCGTCGATAATCAGATTTCGGATCATCCGCTGAAGGACGTATTTGCTGTTGTCTGTTACATAGAGGAGGTTGTCCATATAGGAATTCCAATGGTGGACAGCCATCCACATGCCCACAGTGGCGATGACGGGCTTTGAAAGGGGAGCGTAGATCCTTGTGAAAACAACGAAATCGTTTGCGCCGTCCAAAAGGGCGGATTCTTCCAGGCTTGCGGGGATCCCTTCGAAAAAATTCCGCATGACGATCATATTGAATCCCCATACGAGGGAAGGAAGGATCATGGACCACATGCTGTTCATAAGGTTCAGGCTGCGGATGAGCAGATAATCCGGGATCATGCCGCCGGAAAAGAACATAGCGAACAGAACGAACATCATGATGCCCTTTTTGAAGGGAAGATAAGGCTTAGATATGGCATATGCTCCCATTCCTGTGCAGACTACGGATAGAATGGTGCCTATCACCGTGCGGAATATGGTGTTTCCGTAGGCCTGCCAGATTTCAGGGGCGCTAAGCACCTGCTCCATGGCGCTGAAATCCACCTCTCTGGGATAGAGGTGCAGGCCGGGCCGGACAGCTTCCGCCTGGGTGCTGAAGGCCACGGCCGTCACATGGATAAAGGGATACAGCATCACGATGCAGAGAAGCACTAACAGAATGCCGTTGACCGTGTCAAAGATGAACTCTGATTTTGTCCTTTTGATTTTCATACTATACCGCCCCCTATAATACGCTTTCATGCCCCATCTTTTTGGCAATGGTGTTTGTTCCCAGGACCATGACAAATCCCACCAGGGATTTAAAGAAGCCGATGGCGGCTGTGTAGCTGTATTGGGCTTCCTGGAGGCCGATACGATATACAAAGGTGTCGATGATATCGCCCACGCTGTAAACGGCCGCATTGATGAGATTGAACACCTGGTCGAACCCTGCGTTGAGGATCTGCCCGGTGCGGAGGATGAACATAATGGTGATGGTGCCCGCGATGCCGGGAAGCGTGATGTATCGGATCTGCTGCAGCCGGCTGGCTCCGTCTATGCGGGCGGCCTCATACTGTGTAATATCCAGGGAGCTTAAGGCAGCCAGATAGATGACGGAATCCCAACCCACGTTCTGCCAGATTTCCGAAACCACCAAGAGTCCCCGGAAATAACGCGTATCGCCCAGAAGATTGATATGTTCCATACCGAAAAAGTCAAAAACAGGAATCAAAACACCGTAATCCGGCGAGAGAATGACCCTGAGAATACCTGCCAGAATAACCCAAGACATAAAATGGGGAAGATAACTGATCGTCTGCACGGCTTTTTTGAAACGCTGATTGCGCACCTCGTTGAGCAGCAAAGCCAGAATTACGGCCGAGGGAAAACCAAAGATCATTTTATAGAGACTGATGAGAACTGTGTTTAACAAAACCTGAAGGCCGTTGGGGCTTGTGAAGAAAAAAGAAAAGTGTTTGAATCCCACCCATTCCCCTGTGAAAATCGTTTCGTAAAATCCCTGGCCCATTACCGGCCTGTAATCCTGAAAGGCGATGAGAAGCCCCAGCATGGAGCCATAGCGAAAAACCAGAAAATAGAGAAGCGCGGGAAGAAGCATGAGAAACAGCAGTTTGTGTTTGGCAATTTTCCCGAAAAAACCGGGCTTTCTTTTTACAGCGGTCAGGGCAGTCATAAAAATTCCTCCTCCTTTTTATGGCCGGGGTCACAGGCTTCCCTGGCCATGACAGAGGCCCATCCCTGAAAGCTGTTTTCCACGGCGCATATCAGTTCCTGCTCGTCCTTTTTTATAAAGGCCTGCAAAATCCGCCTATGATCCGATAGGGCCTGCAGGGGAATCGTGCGCATGGATTCCCCTATGGAGGCCTGAAATAGCTGCAAAATGGTTTTGCCGATCCGGATCACAAAGGGATTATGGGTGGCCTCAAGAATGGCGTAATGAAAGGCCAGGTCGTCCTCCGCCTTCTGGCAGCCCTGGGATATTTTAGATTCAAAGCGATCACAGAGAAGGAAAAGGCGCCGGATATCCTCTTCTTTGGCGTTTTCCATAGCAAGTTTGGTGTAGGCCGGTTCAAAAATACGGCGCAGCTCCAGAATATCGGCGTGGTTCCCATAGTCGATAAGAAGTTGAAATACAAGGGGATTGAGGCTGTTTTCAGGAATTTTTTCAGATATGTAAGTACCCTCCCCCTGGTGAGTCTCCACCACGCCCAGAACCTCCAGCATTTTGATGGCTTCGCGGACACTGGATTTCCCCACCCCAAGGCTTTCACACAATTCGGTTTCTGAAGGCAGCCGGTCACCTGGCTGCAGGCTCCGGCGCAGAAGAGCCTGTTTGATGCTTTCCATAACCAATTTGGAAATGTTTGTGGTTTTGATGGGGGTGAAAGGCAGAGCATGATTTTTCATAGGTAAAAGCCCTTTCCTAATAAATTCATCTGATGACATGTTCACATTATAATATGCTGATATAGAGTTGTCAATATATATAAAATGTTTATTTTTAATTGATTCTTTTTGGTGATACAAGATACAGAACACCATGGGAGAAAGAAATTGCAAAAAATTGTAAAAATCCATTGTTTTTCATAAAGAGGAATTGCTATAATTATGAAAAATAGAAGATAAAAACAGAAATACGCAAACGGGAGGGAAAAGGAATGGAAAGCGATATTTTTAAGCCGGTGAAAAACAAAAGTCTTTCCAAAATGGTGATGGAGAGAATCAAAGAGGCTCTGATCCAGAAGAGCCTAAAGCCCGGTGATCGCCTTCCAACGGAAACGGAATTGTGCGAAAGCCTTGGCGTGGGGAAATCCAGTGTCCGGGAGGCCGTCAAAATGCTGGAGGTCCTGGGTGTGGTGGAGGCCCGCCAGGGGGAGGGCACCTTTGTAGCCCGCCGGGTTTCCGAAACAAGCGTGAACCCTTTGGTGTACCAGCTGCTCATAGACGACGGCGGCGTTTCGGATATCCTGGAGCTGCGCCGCATGTTTGAGCCCAGCTATACCCTTTTGGCTATGGAGAAAGCCACGCAGGAGGATGTCGCCCGGCTCCGGGAAGTACACGGCGCTTTTGCGGCGGCGGTGGAAAGGGGAACACAGACCGCGGAAGACGATATGGCTTTTCACTACGCCGTATTGGAGGCTACGCATAATCCCTTCATCATCCGGATTGGGCGCACTATTATGCAGCTGTTCCAGGTTTCCATCGGGGAATCCATGAAGGAGATTCCCCAAAGGGCTGTGG
>URRG01000101.1 GCA_900550095.1 uncultured Oscillospiraceae bacterium | reverse complement strand
TACATGGAATACATACAAATCCGAGCCACCGGCAAATCAGCAGTTTGCCCAGATCCCAGAAGGGCAGGTACTTGCCTCCCCTCTGGAAAGGACACAGAAAAATAACCATCGCATGCCCTGCTGCCGGCAGACCGGTTCTCTTTGATCTTCCACAGCGTTCTGTGAAAGGGATACTTTCCGCGATAATTCTCCAGTTTCTTTCAATGCTCCCATACCATTCTTTCTCTTTTGAAAGGCAAACGATATTTTTACTTATACCTAATACCCGGCGGAACCAGAAGGGTATTGAACAAGAAAAAAGCTCTTTTCCCATCTGTGAAGAGGGAAAAGAGCCTTTTGCCCTTTTAGTATCCCGCGGCCAGTTTGTTGGAAACATCCACATCACAGAGCTGTTTCATGCTGTAAACAGCCGCCGCCTCGGTAATACCGTTTTCCTCGATATAATCATAAACATTCTGCGAATAATACCGCAGATCGATCACATGGATTTCTGAATAATGCAGGCACAGGAAGGGAACCAGGCTGTTGGCATAGGAATCCTTCAAAAGGAGAAGCTTTTTGCCGTTGTTCTGGCTCCTGTTCTTTACCACCTCTACGCTGTGGTTGCCGCCCATAAAGGTAGAATACTTATCCTTCTTCTCCAGGTACTCCTCCCAGTAAAGGCCCTCATGCTCTTCGCCGCCCACCACCTGGACGATATCCTGCGGTTCCGCATACTCGGGCAGATACAGATCGTCGGGCTTCTGGAAGCCGTTGACCGCTTTGGAATAGAGCGTCCCATAGAAAGAACTGCTGGCCAGCCGGAAGGTAAACTGATCCTGTTCATAAGGCGTAAAGCCCATTTTCTGCGCCAGGACCTTATATCCCTCATAAGCGCCGAAGGTATTCCAATGGTGATCCGTCTTATAGTAATAATCTCCGTTCCAGCTGCCCAGGGTATCGAAGAGATCCACCACCGTCACGGTTCCCTCCGTAAGCGTTTCCCGGATATAGTTCAATTCTTCCTTCTGATCGTGGTTCTGAGCAAACAGGGGGAGATTTTCCTGCTGCTCCTGGCTTCCCGATGGAACCGGCACGACCCAGAAGGGAAGCCCCGTTTCCTGGCTGAAGGTTTTGAATCCCTGAATATTCTTCGCAAAGATATCCGTCCTGTTGGGGAGGAGCACCTCATATACATGGTCCTTCTTCCCGAAATACACGCCCCCCTCTGCAGGAACGGCGCTGTAATCGCTCCCCAGATCCTTCCGGCCCGTCAGCAGCTGGAAACCCGTATTCAGGGAAAGCAGCTCCGTACGCAGCGGAAACTGGTCGTTCACAAAGGACTCCAGAGAATCGGTAAAGGAACCGTCTAAAAGAACGTCCGCCTCCAGAACCGGGGCCTGCTCCAGCACCCTGTTTTCATTTTCTGAAAAATCCGACTTCGGAGCAAACAAGAGATAAAAAGCTCCCAACAGAGCAAACAGGAACAAAAGCGCTGTGGCCGCCGCCTCTTCCGGACGGCAGAGAGAGCTCCGCCTGTGCATGGGCTCTCTCTTTTTTTCAGACTGCATAGCCATTTCTCCTTTCACTGCCCGATACCGCCCCGGGCCGCAGGCACGGCCCTCTCATCCCGGCTTCATATATCAGACACGGCAATATCGATCAGAAATTCGCGTAAAGGAAGGGCGTATACGCATTGTTCAGCATCGCCCCCACAGAGAGGACCAGCAGCACGGCGTACCCAATCACCCACAGGACCTTCCATACGCCGATGCTCTTCAAACGGTTCGCCAGCTCGGAGATCAGGGGGGAGCTGCAGAGAGCCGCCGCCGCCAGCATGGGCCCGAAGGTTATGAGAAGATACGGGCCGCCGGCCTCCGCCCCGGGAGCCGTAAAGCCCACAAGGGCCGCCAGGATCGTGCCCGCCTTGGAAAGATCGGTATATGCAAAGAACACCCAACCGATAACGGCGGCCAAAAACGCATACAGCCACTGGAAAAAGGCGGGAAGCTTATCAAGAAGCTTCTGAAGGAACAGCTTTTCACAGATGATCAGAACGCCGCAGTAAGCGCCCCACAGAGCGAAATTCCAGCTCGCGCCATGCCAGATGCCCGTCAGCACCCAGACCACCGCCAGATTGAACACCAGGCGCGGCTTCTTCACCCTGTTTCCGCCCAGAGGAATATATACATAATCCCGGAACCAGCGGCCCAGCGTCATATGCCAGCGGCGCCAGAATTCCGAAAAGCTCTTGGACGCATAGGGATACCGGAAGTTTTCCGGGAGCTCGAAGCCGAACATGCCGCCGACGCCGATAGCCATATCCGTATATCCCGAAAAATCAAAGTAGATGTAAAACGTGAACGCCAGAACGCCCAGCCATGCCGACAGCGTGGAGGGAGCCTCCATATACTGCACACGCTGGGAAAGCTCCAGCATAGTGTTGGCTATGAGCATCTTTTTGAAAAGCCCCAGGAGGAAGCGGCTCCCGCCCGCCGTAAATTTGGCGGCGGTCTCCTTCCTGCCCTTTATCTGCTCATACATAAGGGAATACCGGGCGATAGGGCCGGAAACGATATTGGCAAACAGGGAGATATACGTCCCGAAATCGATAAAGTTCCGCATAGCGGGGACATCCTTCCTGTATACGTCCACCGCATAGGAAATGCTCTGAAAGGTATAGAACGAAATGCCGAGAGGCAGGGCTATTTCCGGCACGGCAAGCTCTGCTCCGAAGCCGTTCAGTGTGGTGACGATCATGCCGGTATATTTAAAATACCCCAGCATGCCCACGTTCACCAGGATATTGAGCGCCGCAAACAGCCTTGCCTTCCCTTTGGAATCCGAAAAATGGGAAATCAAAAGGCCGCAGGCGTAGTCCACAACGATGGTCCCCAGAAGAATCAGCACATGGGAGGGAACTCCCCAGGCGTAAAACACCAGGCTGAACAGAAACAGGCAGAAATTCTTCGCCTTCCTGGGCACTGCATAATAGGCGATCAGCGCTACAGGAAGGAATATGCACAAAAAAGCCAAGCTGTTGAATGACATGGGTCTCTCCTCGCTTTTCTCCCCGCCTGCGGCAGGGAAGGATAGCCGGGGCAAAGCCCGGGTATAGGGACTGCGGCCTTCTTCAATGGACCGCAGCGGGAAGGCCGTCGCAGATGCAGGACCGCGCGCCCTGTTCTGAAACGACAAAGATCCGGCAGCCGCAGGTTTCCGGCTTCTCTCCATTTACAAAGGGGCATTTGACAGAAAGCGCAGGCCGCCCGAAAAGGTCGTAGCACACGTTCATCCGGTTGCAGGAACGGCCGCTGGCCTGATACCACCGGCAGGCTTCGGGGAAGGTGCAGTGCCGCATGGCGGAAAGCTCCAGGTATTCCCCCGCTATGGCCTCTTGGGGCGCTTTCCCGGCAGGACCGCTGATCAAAAGGTGCTGGCAGGAGATCTCGCCGAACACATGGCTCCAATGAGAAGGAAGACCTCTGCCGGGTATCTTTGCCGCAAAATAGCTTTCATAGAGCTTTTCCGAAAGCCTGTCCATGGTTTCTGGGGTGGCGTCCCCCGTGAGGAGGATATCGTCCAGACTGGCTTCCATCACACGGCGGTTGTGCAGGACCAGGGAAGCGCCGTCTGTTTCCCAGCGGTAGGCGTTCCTGGTGACAGGCCGGTTCAGGATCTCGCGGATATCCGGCGCAAAGGGCATGGAGGAAAGCTCCTCCCTTAGAGCGGGAAGCTGCCCCAGAAGAGCTTTCCCTGCCTCCCACGCTTCCTTTGAGGGCGCTTCTCCGCACCGGAGCCACTCCCGGCAGAAGGCCTCCTTCCACTGCCGGAACCGGGCGGCCTCAGCAGGCAGGAAGGGCGAGGAAACGCATACGTTCATTTCCTCCACCGCCGCCGCGAAAATCTCGCCGAAGGGATAGTTTCTCTCTTCCGGCCAAAGGGCCTCGTAGACAACGCCGCCCAGGGAAAAGCTGTCCCCCGCCTTCAGCAGCCGCAGGGTTTCCAGCGAAGGATACCCGGGAGCCTCTGAAAAAAGATACAGGGGCGCGGCCGCAGCCCCGTCATACCCCGGCTTCCCTTTGAGGAACACCTCCATAAAAATCCCATATTCCAGAAGAAGAGGCTGCCCCCGCCTGTCGCAGGGAGAGGCAGGGCAGAACACCGCTGAAAAATAGTTTCTGTCCTCCAGCAGGATATCCTGCATGGCGCTGAAACGGTCCCTGTGGTAATGGGAGAGCAGAAAGGCGCGCCTTCCGATCCGCCGGTATCTCTCCAGAAGAGAGGGCGCCACCCGGGAAGCGCCCTGGCCCCATTCATCCAAAGGACCGCCCGCGAGGCCGCCGCAGTCGGCCATGAGAAGCTCCCTGCCGGATTCCTCCGTCAAAACAAGGCATTCCCCCTGTTCCATTCGGTGCAGCTCCAAAAACTTCAAAACCAATCACCGTCCTCCGCCGATGCCGTCCACCACCGGCTCGCCGTTTTCCCAAAATCCGCTGAAAACAATCTCTCCGCGCCGGTATTCTGTGCCCCTGCCGTGGCGTTTTCCGTTTTTCCACTGGCCCGCATACAAGAGCTCGCCGTCCTCATCAAACAAAGCGCCCATTCCCTCCGGGCGGTTTTCCCGCCAGCTTCCGGCGAACATGGTGCCCTCCTGAGGGCTGAAGGAAACGCCCGCGCCCTGGCGGCGGTTGCCTTTCCAGTTTCCCGCGTAGCAAAGGCGTCCGCTTTTGTAATAGTAAACCCCAAAACCGTCCTTTTTATCCTCCCGGAAGCCTCCTTCATAGGCTGTGTGGCCTCCGGCCATAGCTGTCCGGCCGTCCCCGTGGCGGAGGGATCCCTTCATCTCTCCAAAATACGCGTACATCTGCCCATCGGAACCCGCGATCAGCTTATCCGGAATCTGCCGGAAAAACTCCCGGAACTCCTCCATGCCTTCGGGAAGGAAATCCTCCTTTTCTCCCCGGCCCTCTTGCCGCAGAGAAGCCTTCTGTTCACCGGAGTCCCGCCCGGGAACGGGAATCTCAGGCGCTTCCGGCTCTTGCGTTTCGGCCCCGTCCGCCGGTTTCTCCGCAGGCGGCAGAGCATCCTCCCGCCCGCCGGTTTCCCCTTCAAAGGAAACGCCTGTTTCCTCCCTCTTCGCTTCATCCGAGGCCGGGGAATCCTCCCCGCTCCCCTTCAACTCTGAAGAAGGCGTTACTTCCGGTCCTCTCTCTTCCACCGCAGCGGAAACCTCCTCCGGTCTCGCCGCTTCCTCTTCCCTCTTCTGAGGAAGTCCCGGAGCGCTCACCACACCGGAAAGGCTCCTGGCCGCCACAGCGTATTTTGTAGCGGGTTCCGCAGGCAAAACCGGAGCCGCGTCTGTCTCTCCCGCCGGTTCCGCAAAATCCCGAAGGCTGTGATCTGCCGCGTAATCGTCCGCCCCGGCGAAAACCGGCTCCTGAGACCCGGCGGGGCTTCCGCTGCACTCCGCCAGAAACTGTTCCAGCTCCGGAAGCCTCTCCTCCGGCAAAACCTCCCGAGGCCACTGCGGTTCTTCGCTAATCTCTCCGGTCAAAAGCTTTTCACCGGCTTCTCTGCATTTTCGGAAGGCCTCGGGCCTGAACGCCCAAAAAAGCCCCCGCCCGCTCCATACGGAGCAAACCGGCTCTCCGGCCCTGTCCTTCAGGATGCTTCCCTTCGCGCTGGTCTCTGCGGGCACAAGCTCCAGAGCGCTCTTCCTCCATCCCTGCTGCGTACGCTCCAGGAACGCAAGCCCTTTTTCAGCCGGGAGCACAAACGCAACGGGTTCTTTGCCGTTTCCATCTTTGAAATACGCGGACTGCATCCATATAAATTCCGGCGACAAGCGGATCCTCTCCGTCACACGGCCTGAAAAATCCCATTTTGTAAGACTCCAACCGTAGCTCTCCCGTTCGGACCGCAGCAGCACCCGGCCCCCGCTTTTCTTTTCCATGAAGAAGTCGCCCCGGCGCATACGGTAGACCGTCGTCACCTGCATCCCGTTTTCGAGCGCCTTTTCCCGGCCCTTCTGTTTTCTGGACGTTTCGCCGAATTCCCGGAGAAGCCGGGAGAGAAGCGGTTCCTCAGCCGGCGCGTTTTCCCAGGGAAGCATATGTACGGTATATACGAGAGAGCCTGCAAGGCCCTGCGTATCCTGCTTTATTTCCTCCATGGCCAATCTCCCATTCCTTCGTCTTCCTGATATTCTGACAAACCGCGCTCAATCAAAAGCTTTATCAGATACTCCTGCTCCGCTTCAAATGCGGAAGCCCCGAACCGGCTCCACGGATTGCCGGCCCGCATGCAGAACACGCACAAAAACCGCCTGACCGGAGCGTCTCATTGCCCGGGGTCCGGCATCTTCTGTAGATTTGCATATCTGCATGTCACAATACCGTTTCCGCATCGGCAGAGGGCATATAAACCCTATTATTGTCTTTATCATATCACACAGGCCGCCTGACTGCAAGAAAAAGCCGAAAACTCTTGCTTCCTCTTTCTTTCTGCTGCTTTCTCTTGCTTTCTCCCGCTTACGCGTCCCAGTATGAGCGGCATCTGCAGAAAAAAGGCCGGGAAACCCTTCCAGGTCTCCCGGCCCTCCTCCCGCCAGGCGCCTCTTATCCGCGGAACATGTGCTCTACGCTGCCAACCATCGTATTGGCGGCGGAACCCACGGCATGAACGGCTTTGTTCACGCTGCGGCGGAGGCGCTTATCTTTCTTCATCATTTGAGAGCCCACCGCCGTAACGGCTGTTACAGCGAGAAGCCCGGCTCCCAGGCCCTTCACAAAGCCCATAGTTTCCTTATACATCATATAAAGCCTCCAGACTGTGCAGAATTGTTTGATGGGATTTGTCCCCCGAAATAGCATTTCCGCTTCTCCTCTCTGTTATCAATGATAAAAATTCCCAGCCCGCCTGTCCGCCGAATAAACTGAACCGCGCTTACGGTCACAGCACGGTCCCGGCAAATATGCCGCAAACCGGAAAATCCGTAGGAGCGCGCCGGCCCCCGCCTCATATGCTTTTGCATCGCCCGCAAAAAAGCATCCGATAGCATCCGATTTGGCGCAGAGGCGGATTCGTGGTATACTAAGAAGTATAGATGTAAGCAAAGGCTTTCCCGTCGTATTTTCCTTCCGCAGAAGCCGCACAAAGCTCATTTTTCCGGCTGAAAACCGCGTTCCTCCTTTCGGCTTTTAAAGCTGGAGGCCGCATGCGCCTCAGAATACGCAAAGCGGAAGCTCCGAACGCCCGAAAGCCCGCTCCGCCGCTCCGGCTCCTTATGACGCAGGGCGGCCATACACTATATTGCTATTGCTATATTTCAGGAAAGCGGTGACCGATCAAATGAACCTCAGCGGTATCTCCGGCAGGCCCGGCGTTCACGTCTCCACAGAAAAGAAACAAAACGATCCACAGCCTGCCTTCGGCCCGGAGGACGCCCTCCGGCAGGAATCCCCTTTGCGGCGAAACGCCGGTTCTCTCCCCTTTGAGCTGAACATCGTCCTGGTGGAACCTGAAATCCC
>URRG01000100.1 GCA_900550095.1 uncultured Oscillospiraceae bacterium | reverse complement strand
TGTATATCCTGCGGCAGGCTTTTGTAAAAATGCTTTGCACGCTCGTTGTTTAATATCACTCTTTCCTCTCCCTGTCAACAAGAAAAAACACGTTTTTACATTTTCCCCCAAATTATCAGATATTTTCCTCTTTTTTTATTCTTCAATACTGGAAAATGAGAGAACATAGATATACTGACTCTGTAAAACTCTTCCCCACCTTAGAGATGGATTTTCTCAAAATCATTCGTCATACTATATGGCGTCGGAAGCACTATTCTGCTATGATTATTTCGATCTTCACCAACAAGTGTCTTTTTTTCGCCTGCATATTTGCGCGGGAAAACATATTGCCAAATGCGATAAGTCAGAAACGATTTGTGAAAACATCGTATCACGCCAGAAAAGAGGTTGTATTCATGTGGTCAGATACCAGTATCTTTTATCAAATATATCCGCTGGGAATGTGCGGCGCTCCACAAGAAAACGACGGTGTCAAAGTTCCAAGGATTCTGCAGCTTTTAGATTGGATTCCGCATCTGCAAAAGCTGCATATCGACGCGGTCTATTTTTCTCCTGTATTTGAATCGGACCGCCACGGCTATGATACCAGAGATTTCACTAAAATAGATTGCCGCCTCGGTACAAACGGTGATTTCGCCCGCGTTTGCAGTGTCCTGAAGAAAAATGGCTTCCGAATTGTGCTGGATGGTGTTTTTCATCATGTAGGCCGCGGCTTTTGGGCCTTTCAGGATGTCCTCCAAAACCGGAAGACTTCCGCCTATGCGGACTGGTTTTTTATCGATTTCAACGGAAATTCCTGTTATAACGACGGTTTTTATTACGAAGGCTGGGAGGGACACTATGAACTTGTCAAACTGAATCTTGCCAATCCGGCAGTTGTAGAGCATATCTTTTCCTGTATCCATCTTTGGGAAGAAGAGTTCTGCATCGACGGCCTGCGGTTGGATGTGGCCTATTGTCTGGATGAACATTTTCTTCGCCGTCTCCGGCAATTTTGCGATGCATTAAAGCCAGACTTCTTTCTTTTGGGAGAAGTCCTTTTTGGCGATTACAGAAGGTTCGTAAAGAAAGAAATGCTAAACAGCTGCACCAATTATGAATGTTACAAGGGGCTATACTCCAGTTTCAACGATTTGAATCTCTTTGAAATAGCCTACTCCCTGAACCGTCAATTCGGCGGAGAAGGAGGCCTCTACCGCGGCGAGCATCTGCTTTGTTTTGCAGATAACCACGATGTAACGCGCCTAGCCAGCATTGTAAAGGAATCCAAACATCTTCCTCTCCTCTATGGGCTCCTCTTTTCCATGCCCGGCATTCCCTGTCTGTACTACGGCAGCGAGTGGGGGATTAGCGGTAAAAAAGAAAATGGCGACGATGCCCTGCGTCCCGCTCTTCGTTCTCCGGAATGGAATGAACTGACTTCCCTGATTTCTAAACTTTCCCTCCTTCACAGCCGGCATAAAGCCCTTGTTTATGGAGACTACAAAACCATCCTGCTTACCAACAGGCAATTTATTTTTCAGCGCTGCTTTGAAGATGAGTGCATTTGGATCGCCGTGAATGCAGAAAGCACGGAATACTCTGCTAAAATCCGGGAACAGATTCCTGGCAGCAGCATAACTGAATTGATTACAGATCAAGAGATATCTTTCAATCCCTCTCTGCTTCTTCCCCCTATGAGCCTGCAGTATTGGAAATTCGAGTGAAGGAATATAGAGATGTGTTGGAGGCTCCTCGCTTCCGGCATCTCCCTGCGGATATCCTAATTATATTCTCGTTGTCCTCTTGCAATCTTTCGGAAGTCTGAAACACGCGGCAAAGATTGAAGATCTTCTCCTGTTTTGCTATAATAATTATATACGTATTGAAATTACAAAACGGAGGCCGCTATTATATGCCGATTCGTATCCAAGGAGAACTTCCCGCAATAAAGGTTCTGGAAAAAGAAAATATTTTTGTGATGACCAAACAGAGGGCTTCTGCACAGGATATCCGCCCTTTAAAAATCGTTATTCTCAATCTGATGCCGACTAAGATCGTAACGGAAACACAGCTTCTCCGTCTTTTGGGCAATACGCCTCTCCAGGTGGACGTGGAGCTCATGCATATGGCAAGCCATGTGAGCCGCCACACTCCCCTTCCTCATCTGAACCAGTTCTACAAAACCTTTAGAGAGCTGAAGAACGAGAAATTCGATGGAATGATTGTGACAGGCGCTCCTGTGGAAAATCTTCCTTTTGAAGAGGTAGACTACTGGGAAGAGCTTTGTGAAATAATGGAATGGGTCAAAAAAAATGTGTATTCAACCATGTACATCTGCTGGGGCGCTCAGGCGGGGCTGTATTACCATTACGGCATTCCAAAATATCAGCTGCCGCAGAAGCTGTCCGGCGTGTTCCGCCATCGGGTGATCGAGCATCTGTATCCTTTGGTGAGGGGATTTGACGACGACTACTGGGCGCCTCACAGCCGGAATACCGAAATACGTGCCGAAGATATTCAGAAGCATTCCGAGCTTCTGATCCTGGCGGATTCCGCTGAAGCAGGCGTCCATCTGGTGGCGAAACGAGATGGACGGCAGTTCTTTGTGACAGGACATCAGGAATACGACCGGGATACCTTGGCCAAGGAATATTTCCGGGATTGCGGAAAAGGGCTTAATCCTCATATTCCAAAGAACTACTTTCCCGACGACGATCCTTCCAAGGAACCGCGCTTCAACTGGCGCAGCCACGGACATTTGCTGTTTTCCAACTGGCTGAATTATTTTGTTTATCAGCAGACCCCCTATGATCTTTCTCAGCTTACAGAGCTCTCTTCGGAGAAAAACTGAAAAGAAAGCATACATAGAAACGGGAGCCTTTTGAACCGGCTCCCGTTTTTCATGCTCCAAAAGGACTTATTGCCTGCACTATTCTGTCTGCTATCCAAGCTTTTCCCGAAGAGTCCTCAGAATCACCTTCTCTCTCCGCGAAATCTGTACCTGCGTCATTCCCAGCTCCCGGGCGGTCTCGGCCTGCGTGGTGCTTTTCACATACCGAAGATAGATGATTCTTTTGTCCTTTTCCTGCAGTTCCTTCACAGCCTTTCGCAGGGAAAGTTTTTCCGTAAGCAATTCTTCCTCCGGTTCTACCGCAATATCCAGTTGGCTCTCACCCTCTTCATCCTCTATAGTGAGAGAAAGGGGCATTTGTCCGGCTGTCATGGCTTGAGCTGCCTGCTCCGGTTCCACTCCCAGAATAGAGGCCACTTCGCTTACAGTAGGCTGGCGGCCCTCTTTCTGCAGGAACTCTGTCGCCGCCCGGTTGGCCTTCATAGCCATTTCCCGAAGGCTGCGGCTCATTTTCACAGTACCGTCCTCCCGGAAAAGCCTGCGTATCTCTCCCAGGATCACAGGCACCGCATAGGTGGAAAAGCAAAGCCCGCGGCTCTCATCGAACCTTTCTGCCGCCTTGATCAATCCTAAACAGCCTGCCTGGAAAAGGTCGTCATATTCGATTCCCCGGCCCTTGAATCTTCGAGCGCAGGTATGCACCAGCCCTGTATTTTCCTGTATTCTCTCATCCCTGTTCATTGACCGTCAGCCTTCTGGAAAAATATTTCCGCATGGTCACTGTAGTCCCTTTTCCCATCTTAGAGGTCACAGTAAGCTTATCGGTAAAACTTTGCATGACGGCGAATCCCAGCCCCGCTCTCTCTTCTCCTCCCGTCGTAAACAGAGGCTCCATAGCCTTCTGTACATCCTCTATACCACAGCCCTTGTCGCGGATTTTTACAAGGATTTCTCGATTTTCAAACAGCTTGACCACTATGTAAACCATCCCGATCGTATCCTTATAGCCGTGGATGATGCAGTTGGTCACCGCCTCTGAGACAGCTGTTTTCAAATCACAGATTTCCTCCAGCGTCGGATCCAGCTGCGCTGCGAAGGACGCTACCGCCGCCCTGGCAAAAGCCTCGTTGGATGAACAGCTGGGAAAAGAGAGCTCCATCTCATTGATTGGTTTCTTGTTCATTTTCTTCCCTCCGATAAACCGTGCAGATTTCTTTCAGTCCCGCTAAGGAAACGATGCGTTCCAGATTGGGGGAAAGGTTCGCTACGCACAATTCGCCGCCCCACTGGTTCAGCAAACGGTAGCGGCCCAGAATCAGCCCTACGCCGGAGCTATCCATAAAACGGATCCTGGAAAAATCCAGAATCAGCCGTTTAGGCTTGGTCCGTGACGCTGCGCTGTCTATTTCTTCCCGGAGCTCCCGGGCCGTGTGATGATCGATTTCTCCTTCCAGCATTGCCGTCAGCGTCCCGGAACGCAGTGAAAGCTGTATTGCCATATAGTGTTCCTCCCTGTCGGATTTTGTCAGATGCTATAAGCATGTCCTGCAGTATGGATTCTTATTCATCCCAATTCACATTTTCAAACACATTTTCTTCCTCATCTACCATATAAGATCTTCCCTGCGATTTTCCGCGAAACTTGACAAGAAGCAAAAATTTAAAATCCCCGGAAAACAGCCGCCGGACCAACCAGCCTTTCTGCCTTCCAGGGAATGCGTATTCCATACTGTTTCTGTTATATGCAGTATACGTTATTCTAAAACTCCAGGATCTGAACACCTGCGCCGATCAGCCTTGGACCCACGTGACACGCCAAAACCGAATCGATAGCGCTCTCGCAGAACATGGCGCTTTTCCGTATTTCCGGCGACAGAGCCTTCCGGACGATTTCCATATCTTCCGGGCATCCGCCGTGGGCCATAGCCATATTGTAGCGCCCCTTGCCGGGCACAAGCCTTTTCACGCGTTCTGTGATTTCATCGATGGACCGCATCCTCCCCCGCGCCTTTGCCACATTGACGAGCTGACCCTCCTCGGAAAAGGTAATGATAGGCTTGATCTGCAGTACAGAACCCGCCATGCAGGTTATCTTCCCGATCCTGCCCCCTCTTTTGAGGTATTCCAGCGTATCCACACAGAAAAAAACCTTAGTATTGCGAATAAGCGAACGGACGATTTCCTGCAGCTCCAGAAAAGAACGGCCCTGCCGTATATACTGAACGGTCTGCAGAGCTATCAGTCCCAAACCCAGGCTGGCCGTTTTCGTGTCAAATACGCGGACCTCCAGCCCCTCGGCCTCTTCTCCGAGCATACGGACCATATTGTATGTACCGCTGATCCCTCCTGAAAAGATAAGAGCGATTACATATCTATATCCTCTTTCGCGTATTTTTCGAAAGGCCTCTTCTACGACTTGCCCTGTGGGAAGCGTTGTGGTGGGCACCTCTTCCGGCATACGTCTGTATACATCCTCCGCCGTGATATCCACCCCGTCCGCATATGCTTTTTCAGGATATACAACGGAGAGAGGAATCACAAAGATCCCGTTTTCCTCTGCAGTCTGGGGAGAAAGATCCGCACAGGAATCTGTCAAAACCGCTATCGGCGCCGGTTCCCTCACGCTTCCTCTCCTCCTTCCAATTCCTCGCGGCTCAGCTTCCATGCAGCCGCGATGACTTTATCCATATCATAATACGTATAGCTGCCCAGACGGCCCCCAAAAATAACGTCCTTTTCCCTATCCGCCAAGGCCTTGTATCCGGCATACAGCTTCATATTCTTTTCATCATTTACCGGATAATAGGGTTCTGCACCCGGTTCCCATTCCAAAGGGTATTCTCTGGAAATGACCGTAACCGGGCTTGTATTCCCGCCCGGTTCAAAATGCTTATGCTCTATAATACGGGTATACGGCACTTTCCGCTCCGTATAGTTCACAACCGCGTTCCCCTGGTAATTTTCAACGGGAAGCTCCTCCGTTTCAAACCGCAGGCTTCTGTATGCCAAAGCCCCCAGCCTATACTGGAAATAGCCGTCGATCATACCGGTAAACACCACTTTTTTGCGGATATGAAGCTCCGGATTTTCTCTGCGGAAGGCGAAATATTCCGTGTTGAGCAGAACATCGCTTCCCGCCAAAAGTTTTTCTGCAATCTGCGTATATCCGCCCACAGGTATCCCCTGATAGTGGTCGTTGAAATAATTGTTGTCATACGTAAAACGGAACGGGAGACGACGGATAATAAAAGCAGGCAGATCCTTGCAGTCCCTTCCCCACTGTTTCTCGGTATATCCCTTGATCAGCTTTCTGTAAACATCTTCTCCAGCAAGAGAGAGAGCCTGCTCCTCCAAATTCCGGGGATTCTGAATTCCCAATGCTTCCACCTGAGCCCGGATCTTTTCTTTCGCTTCAGCAGGCGTACGGATTCCCCACATTCTGCTGAAAGTATTCATATTAAAAGGGAGGTTGTACAGCTCATCTTTGTATACCGCCAAAGGGGAATTGATAAAATTGTTGAATTCCGCAAAACGGTTCACATATTCCCATATCTTTTTGCTATTGGTATGAAAAATATGCGCACCGTAAACATGCACCTGAATGCCTGCCCGTTCCTCTGTATAGATATTCCCACCAATATGGTTCCGCTTTTCTATTACAAGGCATTTGTTCCCCTTTTTGGCCGCTTCATGCGCAAACACCGCGCCAAACAGACCGGCGCCCACGATCAAATAATCATATTCCTGCAATACTACACCTACTCCCTACAGCAATCCTTCCGGAATATTTCCCAGAGGATTTTGACACCCAAAAATCGATTCTCTTTGCAGTCCTGCTTTTCAACAATATAATCTGACAACAGATTCATACATACCGGCTCCTGTTTGTAAAAATCGGAAGCCCGCAGCCTTACAGCCGGGCTTCCGACATTCTGGTCACTTTTCTTGGGAAAGCCGGAAGGTCTTCTGCAGTCCATCCTGTATCGTCCAAACAGGCTTCCACCCAAGCTTCTCGAGCTTACTGCCATCCAGTACAGACCGGCCACTGGCAGAGTAACCGGCCTTTTCCTGATCGGATGGATTTTCAAAACAAAGAGAAACTCCAGCAACATCAGCCAGAACCTGGGCATACTGCCGGATCGTCACTACAGAATCTCTGTTTGCAATGTTATAAGCTTCTCCGCTCTGCCCACAGAGAAGAATAAAGAGAAGGCCAGAAATGCAGTCCGCCAAATAGCAATAGGTGCGCAGTTGTGTGCCAGCGCTCTTCATGACAATGTCCTCGCCCTTCAAAGCGTTGCGCAAAAATTGAGCGTCAGCACGGCTGTTATCTTCCGTTATGGAAGCACCATATACATAACAAAGTCTGGCCGCCACGGCATCCACACCGTACTGCTGCCCATAGCTGGCACAAAGCGCCTCCGCTGCTCTTTTCCCTTCTGGATAACAGGCCCTGGGCTGCATAGACGCCACCATACCCGGATAGGTTTCCGCCATTGCATCCATATCTTCCGGATTGGCGCCATATACTTCACCGCTAGAAATATACAACATACGGGAATCATTCTGTCTGGCGCTTTCCAGCATCTGCATCGTTCCCAAAAAATTCGCCTTCAAAACATCTACAGGCGTTTTTGAAAAGGCCAGAGGATGAGAAGGACTGGCAGCATGAAGGA
>URRG01000099.1 GCA_900550095.1 uncultured Oscillospiraceae bacterium | reverse complement strand
GGTATGGAGAAGACGATGAAGGCAATAAAGACAATGAAAACAATACTGATCATAGAGGGATATCTTGCTTCCGGAAAATCCACTTTCGCCCTGCAGCTGGCGGAAGCGCTGAAAATACCGTATTTTATCAAAGATACGTTTAAAATTGCGCTGTGTAAAAATGTAACCGTGCGGGACAGGCGCGAAAGCAGCCGGTTTTCAGCAGTCACGTTCGACGCAATGATGTATGCGGCCAAAAGATTGTGCGAAGCCGGGTATCCCTTTCTCATCGAGGGGAATTTTGCTCCCGCAGGCGTAAAAAGCGAAGACGAGGCCGGCGTTATACGGAAAATCATACGCAGATACGGGTATACGCCGCTGACCTTCAAATTTTCAGGCGATACGCGGGTTCTCCACAGGCGGTTCATTGAACGCGACAGGCTTCCCGAACGGGGGCGGGTAAACGCCATGGGCTTTGAACCGTCCTATGCCGAATTTGACAGGTGGTGCCGTGACCTCGACGCCTTTGACGTGGGCGGAAGGGTCATACAAATTGATACCACCGATTTCAGCAGAGTCGATTTTAAAGCGTATATCGAAGCCGCGCGGCTGTTCATGAATTCTGAAGACGGCGCGCGCCTCTGTGAAGCATGACCTTCCGGGCCTTTGGCAAACGGGGGAGAAGAAGCGGGAATTGGGCGCGCAGGGTGAAGGCGGGCGGAAAACAGCGGTAAGGAGCGTTTTACATGAAAGAAAGGGATGTGTTCCGCGGAATTGTGGAGGATTGCCCGGTGATAGCGGCGGTGAAGGATATGGAAGGGCTGGAAAAATGCCTCCATTCCGATATCCGGGCCGTGTTTATCCTGTTCGGGAATATCTGCAATATTGCGGATATTGTGGACCGCATCAAGGAAGCGGGGCGCATGGCGGTGGTGCATGTGGATTTGGTGGCGGGCCTCAGCCCCCGGGAAATCTCCGTGGATTTTATCCGGGAGCACACAAAAGCGGATGGGATCATCAGCACCCGGCAGCCGCTGATCGTCCGTGCCAAGGAGCTGGGGCTTCTGGCGGTGCAGCGGTTTTTCGTCATCGATTCCATGGCGCTGGAAAGCGTCCTGCGCCACAGGGAATACGCTGCCCGTCCGGACTTCATCGAGATCCTGCCGGGGACCATGCCGAAGATTTTCAGGCGGGTGTGCGGGGAGATACAGACGCCGGTGATCGCGGGAGGCCTCATCAGCGACAAGGAAGATATTATGGCGGCCCTGGGCGCGGGGGCCTGCGCCATTTCCACCACGAACCCCCAGGTGTGGTTCATGTGAAAGGGCCCCGAAAAAGCCCTGCGGCTCTTATGGTCCATGACTGCTGCGGGACGCTTTGTCAGCTTCCTGGCAGCCGGGATATAAAAATATGAAGGCCAAAGCGCCGTCCCTCTTGCAATCCCTTTTTAGCTGTGCTATGATAAACAGGAATTCAATATTTGCTGTAGAGAATGAGCCAGGCAAAATGGAAGTCTGCGAAAGCAGGCTTGGTTTTGTTTGGCTTTTTTGCGTTCTCTCGAAGGCCCGGAAACGGCGGAACGGGGCCTGCTTCGAAGGCGGGCTTCCCGGAAGGCCGGGGCTGGAAATCACTTCCGCGGGGAGACCGGCGGGAAGATCAGGAGGATTGGAAATGGTCGATGTAGCAATCATCGGCGGCGGCGTCTGCGGCTGCTCCCTCTTATATGAGCTGAGCCGGTATGATGTGGATGTTGTTCTGCTGGAAAAAGAAAACGATGTTTCGGTGGGAACCACAAAGGCCAACAGCGCCATCGTGCACGCAGGCTATGACCCGGAGCCCGGCACGAAGATGGCCCGGTATAATGTGGAAGGCAACGCCATGATGAAAGAGCTCTGCGAAAAGCTGGATGTGCCCTATAAGCAGATCGGCTCTTTGGTTCTGGCTTTTGACGAAGAGCAGGAAGAGCTTGTGAAGGAGCTGTTCCGCCGGGGGACGGAAAACGGCGTGCCCGGCCTCAGGATCCTTACGGCGGAAGAGGTCTTCGCTATGGAGCCCAATGTGAGCCGGGAGGTAAAATCCGCCCTTTACGCCCCCACGGCCGGCGTTATCAGCCCCTGGGAGCTGGCCATCGCCCAGGCGGAGACAGCTGTGAAAAACGGCGCCAAGGTCATGCTGAACGCGGAGGTTACCGGCATCCGGAAAATGGAAGAGGGCTTTGCGGTGGAAACCGCCGCGGGCACGGTGGAAGCTCGTTTCGTGGTGAACGCCGCGGGCGTGGACTGCGACGTTGTAAACGATATGCTCTGCCCCCACACCTTTGCCGTATCCCCCAGCAGAGGCCAGTATTATCTTCTGGATAAGAGCCAGGGAGAAGTAGTACATCACGTGATCTTCCAATGTCCTTCCAAGCTGGGCAAGGGCGTTCTCGTTTCCCCTACTGTCCACGGGAACCTGATCGTAGGGCCCAACGCGGAGCCCGCGGAACGGGGCGACCTGGGGACTACTGCAGAGGGTATGGATTTTGTAAAGAAGATGGCGGCGGTTTCTGTTCCCAATATCAATTACAGAGATTCCATCCGGAATTTCAGCGGCCTTCGCGCCAACACGGAGATCGACGATTTTATCATAGGCGAAACGGAAGTCCCGGGCTTTTTCCGCATTGCGGGCATCAAGTCCCCGGGCCTTACCTCCGCTCCGGCTATCGCCGGGGATATGGTGAAGATGTTGGGAGAGGCGGGCCTTCCCCTTGCGGAAAAGAAGGGATTCGACGGCACCCGAAAGGTTCTGCGCTTCAAGCATCTTTCCCATGAAGAAAGGGCAGAGGCCATCAAGAGGAATCCTCTCTATGGCAGGATTGTATGCCGCTGCGAGACCATTACGGAAGGCGAGATCGTGGATGCCCTTCACAGACCCCTGCCTCCCTGCTCCGTGGACGGCGTCAAGAGGCGCTGCGGCTCCGGCATGGGCCGCTGCCAGGGCGGCTTCTGCGGCCCCAGGGTGCAGGAGATCATTGCCCGGGAGCTGAAGGTGCCTCAGATCTCCGTTATGCAGGATAGGGAAGGCATGTATATCATCACAGGAGAAACCAAGATGGGAGGGAACGCATGATGGAAACGCTCTATGACGTGATCGTTGTGGGCGGCGGCCCGGCAGGCCTTGCCGCGGCACTGGAAGCCGGCAAAAACGGAGCCCGCAAGGTGTTGATCCTGGAGAGAAACCGGGAGCTGGGCGGTATTTTGAACCAGTGCATCCACAACGGTTTCGGCCTGCACTATTTTAAGGAAGAGCTCACCGGCCCGGAATACGCCGGGCGGTTTATCGAGCAGCTGAAGGGCACCGGCATAGAAGTCATGCTGGATACCATGGTGCTGGAGGTTTCACCGGATAAGACCGTCCACGCCATGAACAGCAGAAACGGGTATATGCAGCTCAAGGGGAAATCCATTGTGCTGAACATGGGCTGCCGGGAGCGCACCAGGGGGGCCATCGCCATCCCCGGAGACCGGCCCGCGGGCATCTTCACCGCAGGGGCGGCCCAGCTCTATATGAATGTGGAAGGCTATATGGTGGGCAGGCGCGTCCTCATTCTGGGCTCCGGAGATATCGGTCTGATCATGGCCCGCCGCATGACTCTGGAGGGCGCAAAGGTCCTGGGCTGCGTGGAGCTCATGCCCTATTCCAACGGCCTGAACCGGAATATCGTCCAGTGCCTGAACGATTACGACATTCCCCTCTATCTTTCCCACACCATCACCGACATCCGGGGCGACAAACGTGTGGAGCAGGTGGTGGTTTCCAAGGTGGATGAAAACCGCCGGCCCATTCCGGGAACGGAGATGGTTTTCGACTGCGACACAGTGCTCCTTTCTGTGGGGCTTATCCCGGAGAACGAGCTTTCCCGCCAGTCCGGCATAGAGATCGACCGGCGCACCAATGGTCCGGTGGTCTATGAGAATATGGAGACCTCCATCCCTGGCATATTCGCCAGCGGAAATGTGGTGCATGTGCACGACCTGGTGGACTTCGTTACGGCGGAAAGCCAGCGGGCGGGAAGAGCCGCCGCTCTCTTTGCTCAGAACGGCGAAGCGGATGGAGAAGTGTTTACACTTGAAAATGGAAGCTGTGTGAACTACACCGTTCCCCAGAAGGTCCGCCCCTCCAATGTGGAGAAATTTGTGGAGATTTTCTTCCGGGTGAATTTTGTGTATACGAATGTGGTCATAGAGGTCTCATCCGGGGGAGAAGTGCTTTGCAGCTTTAAACGGGAGCATATGGCCCCGGGCGAAATGGAAAAGATCGTGTTCCCGAAAGCGTTGTTCCCGAAGATCCGGGATGGGAAAGTGACGGTATCTGTGGTGAAGGAGGCCGATGCGAAATGAAAGAGCTGATCTGCATTGTATGCCCCAAGGGCTGCCACCTGAAAGTGGACGAGGAAAACGGCTATGCTGTCACCGGAAATTCCTGCCCCAGGGGAGCGGAATATGGAAAAAAGGAGCTCGTAAATCCCACCAGAGTGATTACTTCCACTGTAAAAGTGGAGGGGGGAGCTTTGCGGCGCGTTTCCGTGAAGACCAGCGGCGATATCCCGAAGAAGGATATCTTCCGTGCTATGGCACTGCTGGACGGTGTTTCTATAAAGGCTCCGGTAGCCATCGGCGACGTTGTGGTGAAGGATCTGCTGGGCCTGGGCGTGGACTTTGTTGCCACGAAGAACGTGCCCTGTGCGGAAGAGGGAAAATCCATCTGACCGCCTGCGCCCAAAAGGCGCCAAAAGCGTGAAAGTCCCAAAAGCCTAAAAGCTCAAAAGCCCGAGAAGAGCCCCAAAGCCCCTAAAATGCGGCGTGCAGGCCTGGCCGCCGGTATGATTGCGCTGCACGGCGGTAATCTGCCTGCGTGAAGCTGAAAAAGCTGAAGAAACTGGGGAAGCTGAGAAGCGGGGCGGTAAAGATGCGCTGGGGCCGGAAAACGGGAGGAGCCGCGGATGGAGAGCCCTTTGGCTTTCGGCCTTTGATATTCAGGCGGGGATACGCATAGCAAAACGGCATACGGCAAACATGAACCGCAGGTCCCATATGCCGCTTGGGCATATGAGAGGGCTTTGCGGCGGTATAGGGGAGTTGAAAGGGCTTCTGCAGAGGCAGAGGCCCTTTTTGTTTTGCATGGCCGCGGCTCTGCGGCTCTGCACTGGCTCTGCACTCCTGCGGAGGCACGGCCTGTGTACGGCCCGCCGGGATTCGAACGGTCCGCACAGCCTGAGGACCGCAGGCTTCCGTTCTCTGCCCCGCCGTATCATTTTCAGGATAGGAAGATATGGAAATGCGGCCTGTGCCAAAAGGGCCCGCCGAGCGGATTTGATGTGAATAAAATTTACAAATCATGTTGGTTCGAAGCGGATATTTCAATTCCTATGCATATAGTTTACAGTTTAAACAGAATTGGAATAAATTTCCACAAATTGTTGCGTTTTCTCGGAGAATATCCCTTTATTTTCAGAAAATTTTGCTGTATAATATAGAGGCGATTGTATTAATTTGGATTTTTATCGGCATTTTGTTGAAAATGTGACCAAGGAATATATCGTTTTAGCGTAATAAAAGAGAAACCATGCAGTATTCTGTATGTATATGCAAAATGCCGGCAAAAACGGCCCGAAATGGGCGTATATGCGTAATGCCGCGGCGAATCGGGCCCGGAGGATGGTTCTGCCGGGCGGTCTGGAGGATATGGAGTATGACGTCTCAGGGGAGAATGGAAATAGAACAGGCTGAAAGCTGGAAGGAACTGCTCCTCCGGCTCCCGGGCATCGTAAGCGCGGAATTTGTTTTCGGGGAAGAGGGCTCCATACGGGAGCTGCACGTTCTTTCCGCCGGCAAACGGACGCCTAAGCAGGTCGTAAGGGATATAGAATCGGCTATGATAGCGAAGTTCGGTGTGGAAATCGACCACAGGCTCATCAGCGTGGCCCAGCTCTCCGAGGAAGCGCTCCCCGGAGCGGGCCCGTCGGAAAAGCGCCTGGTATGCAGCGGGATGGATCTTTCCATCCGGAGCGACAACGCCGAAATCTGCGTCGAGCTCACATATGAGGATTCCGTGTATCGCGGGAAGGCCAAAGCGGGCCCCAAAGGCTCCGCACGCCGCCGGGCGACGGCGGAAGCCGCCGTCGAGGCCGTGAATCAATATGGGGGAGGCGCTTTCTGCGCCCGCGTCTCTGAAGTGAAAACTGTTGAGATCGCGGAGCAGACGGCGGTGCTCGTGGCGGTCTCCTTTACCAGCCGCAAAAGAGAGGAGCTGCTTCTGGGCTCCTGCTTTCAGTGGGAGGAGGACTGCCTCCCCGTGGTGCGCGCCACTCTGGACGCGCTGAACAGAAGGATCAGCTTTATGTAAATATGTAAGGCAGGGGCCTGCCTCTTTGTTGTATACATGCACAATGTTACGTATCTTAAGGATGTGCGCATGTCAGCATGCTAAGCATGTATGCAGGCCTGTTCCCCGAAGCGAAGCGGAAACCGCCTGTTGACTAGCGAAAAACAGAGCCCATTCGGATGGGAGGCTGTTTCCATGAAGGCTAAGATTGCTGCTGCTGTTTCTGCACTGGTTGCTCTGGTACTTTCCTGCGGCGCCTATTTCACTTGGTTCTGAGAGGTAAAGTATACCGTATACCGGACGTGTGTGACGGCATGAGGGCCGGCGGGGCATTTCTCCGCAAAAAGCCGGCATAGTATGTTTTTCATAGGGAAACAGGCCTGTTTTACATATTTTGATACTGGGTTTTTACTGCTGGAGAGGAATGGATGGACGGGTGGGAGCCCGTTCCCGGCAGATTTCATCGGGAAGGACAAAGTTCCGCCCGAGGGACAGAGAAGAGGGAGAATCGTGAGGACTGGGGCCAAAATATATGTGGGTGCCGTGTCTCTGGCCGGCATATCTTTGGGCGTATACAGCGTTTGGCGCTATTTTTTTGTGGATAAAACGCCCTTTGCCGGCCAGGACGCGTTCACGCAGTTTCTTGTTTTGGCGGTGATCACGGTTGTGTGCCGGTGTCTGCCCCTGACGGTGCGGGAAGGCTGCGCTCTGGATATGTCCTTTATCAGCATCCTGAGCGCCGTTCTGATCCAGGGGCCCGTGGCTGCGGCAGCTATCGTATTTATCACCACTCCCTTTGTAGTGGTGAGCGTGGATGGGAAGAAAAAAACGTACCGGCATATCTTTAACACGGCCCCTGAAAAAACGCTTTTTAATATTTCCAACCTGGTGATCTCCATCCTGGCGGCGGGCGTGTGCTTCCGGCTGGCAGGAGGCGTTCCCGGGGAGATGCCTGTTCCGGAATCCTTTTTGTATGCCGCCCTTTTTATGGCGGTATCGGTTTTCGTAAATGTCATAGTTCTTTTTACGTTGTTTAAAATGCAGGGCGGGTTTCAGTTTTTTCCCGCCATATGTATGGGGCTTCTGCAGATGGTGCCCAATCTGATCTGCAGCACGCCCATTGGATATTTTTTCGCGCTTTTGTTCCTGATGCCCTCCGGCCAGTATTTCGCGCTGATCTTTATGCTGCCTCTCTGGCTGGCCCGGTATTCCTTCAAGCTGTATCTGGACAGCAAAAAGCAGCAGTACAGCACTGTGCAGACCATAACGGCGGCTTTGGAAGCCAAAGACGCCTACACCGAGGGCCATTCCCGACGG
>URRG01000098.1 GCA_900550095.1 uncultured Oscillospiraceae bacterium | reverse complement strand
CGCCCGAAGGCGGGCGGACGGATCTTTCGGAAACGGCTCCTCCTCTGCAAAGACCTGCCTTGTATGATGCCGGGGCTGCAAAGGAAACCGAGCCGCGTCAGCCGGAAGAGGATGGCCGCCCGGCGGCGGAACGAGAGGAAGATCCCTGGCGGCGCTTTTGGGCTTCCCTGAGCCCGGAGGAAAGGGCGTTTTTGCGGCTTGCCCTGGGGGGAGCGCCTGCGGCCCGGCTGCAGGAATACGCCAGGAGCCGTTCCCTTATGGCTGAGATCCTAGCGGACGGCCTCAACGAAAAGGCGCTGGAGGCGGTAGGGGATACGGTCATGGAGTTTTCGGACATTGCAGAGGTGTATGAGGAATACAGGGAAGAACTGGAAAGGATGACGGCAGATGAATCAGAATAATCCGCCCAAACGGATCACCAGCACGGTCATGAACGCGTTAAAGGGCGGCGTGGTGCCCAGAGTGGGACTGGAATACATCACGGTCGGCCGGGACCAGGAGATCAGCGCCCTTCTGCACGATATCGAAATCATCGCAGAAGGCGGCGCGGCCTTTCGTTTTATTGTGGGGAGATACGGAAGCGGAAAAAGCTTCCTCCTGCAGACGATCCGCAATTATGCTACGGAACGGGGCTTTGTGGTGGTGGACGCGGATCTTTCCCCGGAACGCCGTTTCGTGGGGACAAAAGGGCAGGGGCTGGCGACCTATAAGGAGCTCATGAAGAATATGTCCACCAAAACAAAGCCGGACGGCGGCGCTCTGCCTCTGATCCTGGAGCGCTGGATTTCAGGGATAAAGGCGCTTGTAGCTTCGGAAGAAGACCTTTCTCCTGAGGAGTCGGCCTTCGAGCTGCAGGTGAAGAGGCGGATCCAAACGGTGGTGAACGGCCTTGAAGGCATGGTGAACGGTTTTGAATTCGCAAGGGCCGTCGTGCTCTATTATGAGGCTTACACGGCGGGCGACGACGGGATGAAATCCAATGTGCTGAAATGGTTTCGGGGAGAGTATGCCACGAAGACGGAAGCCAAGCGTGACTTGGGCATCCAATTCATCGTCACGGACGACACCTGGTATGATTTCCTCAAGATATTTTCCGCTTTTATGGTGCATGCGGGCTACAGAGGGATGCTGGTCGTCATCGACGAACTGGTGAATATTTTCAAGATCCCTCAGTCTGTGACCCGGCAGAGCAACTATGAAAAGATCCTCACCATGTATAACGACGTACTGCAGGGGAAGGCTTCCCACATCGGTTTCCTGCTGGGAGGGACGCCGCAGTGCGTCGAGGACAGGTACAGGGGCGTGTTCAGCTACGAGGCCCTGCGCTCCCGCCTTTCGGAAGGGCGCTTTGCCTCAGATTCCATGAGGGATATGCTTTCGCCCATTATCCGGCTGCAGATGCTGACGCCGGAGGAAATGTACGTGCTGATCGAAAAGCTTTCCCGTATGCACGGGCAGCTTTTCGGCTATTCCCCCTCTGTTACCCATGAGGACCTGCTGCGCTTTTTGGAGGCGGAATACAACCGCGTGGGGGCGGAAAGCCACATTACGCCCCGGGAGATCATCCGGGACTTTATCGAGCTTTTGAATATCCTCCTGCAGAACCCTGAAAGCCGGATAGAGGATATTCTGGGAAGCGGGAGCTTTGCCCCCGCTGCGCCGCCGGAGGAAGAAGCCCTGTTTACGGAGTTTGAGCTATGAGGGATATGTTTCAGAGGCTTGCGCCCTATATACAGGATTTTATCTATGAAAACCGATGGGAGGAACTGCGGGATATCCAAACGGCCGCATGCCGTGTCGTTTTCGATACGGACGATAACCTGCTTCTTTCCTCAGGAACGGCTTCCGGGAAGACGGAGGCCGCCTTCCTGCCTGTTCTCACCGAGCTGTATAACCGCCCGTCCGCTTCAGTGGGTGTTTTATACATCAGCCCCCTGAAAGCCCTTATCAACGACCAGTTCAAGCGATTGGAATATCTGTTGCAGCGATCCGGCCTGCCGGTGTATAAATGGCATGGGGACGCTTCGGCGGCTGCAAAGAACCGGCTTCTGAAGCACCCGGAGGGGATCCTGCAGATCACGCCGGAATCCCTGGAGTCTCTTCTGATCCGGAAGCGGGGAGCCTGCGGGGCGCTGTTCCGGGATCTGCGCTTTGTCATCATCGACGAGGTGCACTATTTTATGCGGGACGTCCGGGGCGTGCAGGTCCTCTGCCTTTTGGAAAGGCTCCAGCGGCTTACAGGGAATATCCCCAGGCGGATAGGCCTTTCCGCTACCCTTGGGGATGTGCGGGCAGCTGTGGAATGGCTCAATTCGGGAACCCCCCGGCAGTGCCGCGCCCCCAGGGGCGAGGGCGGCAGGCAGAGGATCCGCCTTCTGGTGCAGCGCTTTGAAAAGACGGGCGCGGCGGAAACTGCGGCGGGGGCGCGGGATGCTGAGGGAGCGCCCCCGATGGATCCGGGAGAGGCGGCCCATTATGAATACCTGTACCGGATGACGCTGGATAAAAAGACCATCCTCTTCACCAATTCCAGGGAGGAAACGGAATTCACCATAGCCCATTTGCGGCAGCTGGCCCTGAAGAACAGGACGCCGGACGTATACAGGGTCCATCACGGGAATATCTCCGCCGTTCTTCGGGAACAGACGGAGGACGAGATGAAATCCTCTGAGGATAAAATCGTCACAGGGGCTACCGTGACGCTGGAACTGGGCATCGATATCGGTTCGCTGGATCAGGTGGTTCAGGTGGGCACGCCTGCAACGGTCTCCAGCTTTGCCCAGCGGCTGGGGCGCTGCGGCCGCCGGGGCCAGATCCCGCAGATTCTTTTTACTTTTGTGGATGAAGTCCACGCTACGGCGGCCGATACCCTTGGGCCCATCAACTGGAGCTTTCTCAGGACGATAGCCATTATAGAGCTTTATACAAAGCAGCGATGGCTGGAGCCTCTGGAACCGGAGAAATACCCCTACTCCCTTCTTTATCATCAGACCATGAGCTATCTTCTTTCTGCGGGGGAGGCGCCCCCGGGCCAGCTTATCAGCCAGGTGCTGAGTCTTTCCTGTTTCCGGCATATTCCAAAGGAGGAATACATGCTCCTTCTCCGGCATCTTCTGGATATAGGCCATCTGCAGAAAATGGAGGACGGCGGCCTGATCATCGGCCCCGCAGGAGAGAAGGTCGTAAATGACTTCCATTTTCTTGCGGTGTTCCAGGTGCCGGAATATTATCTGGTGAAGGATGAGAACAAGGCTATCGGCACAGTGGACAAGATCTATCCTCCCGAAACGCGCTTTGCTCTGGCGGGCCGCACCTGGGAGACCGTTGAGGTGAACCAAAAGGCCAAGGTGATCTTTGTGAAGCTGGTGCCCGGCATCTCCACAGTGGATTGGGACGTGGATTTTACGGCGGATCTCCATACGGTGCTGGTCAGGAAGATGCGGGAGATCCTTTCCTGTGAGGACGATTACCCCTATCTCAGCGATTCCTGCAGGGAGAGGCTTGCGGAGATACGGGCCGTGGCTGGGAATTCGGGTATTCTCACCCAGCTTGTGACGCAGCTTTCCGAAATCAAATACGCTGTTTTCCCCTGGATCGGTACGCGGCAGCTTTTCACTCTCCATTTTCTTCTTTTAAAGCGGGGGATAAAAAGCAAAATCCTCTATAGGACCTGCGTGTATCTGGAAGTGACCTTCGGAAGAAACGAAAACGGGACGGAATACCTGGAAAACGCCATCCGGTATATTTTGGAGGAGGAAACGGATCTTTCTGCCCTTCCTTTGCCGGATAAGATCCAGATCGACCATAAATATAACGAGTTTATTCCTCAGGAACTGCTCAGAAGGCAGTTTATCCGGGATTTTCTGGATCTGGAGGGCCTGAAGCGGGAGCTGCGGCTTTAAGGAGGAAACGCGCCTGTAATGTTTGGGGCGTGTTCTGTGCAGGAGGGAAAACCGGGCATAAGAAAAGAGAAACGAGCAAACGGATTTTTCCGTTTGCTCGTTTCTCTTTGTATCATCCGCCATTTCCGGGCATTATCTGCTTCCATAAAAACGGCCGTTTTTGACGCTTTATGCCGCTTATATCTGTTTTCCGGTGTCTCTAAAGGTAAAAATGCCGTCATAGTCACAGTTTAGTGCATCTGCTATAGCTCTACATTCTTCTTCGGTTAACTTATCTCGGTTGAGCTTATTATATAAATAAGTTCTAGTATACCCCATTTTTTCACTTAACTGTCTGATTGTCATATCCCTTTCAAGAAGTATAGTCCTTATTTTTAAAGCCATTCCCATGGTAAATGCCTTCCTCTCTTAAATTCAAGAAACAACACAAATTTACACTAAAATGGGATTTACCGGGGACTGTCCGTCTGTACCCTTTCGATATAAAAGGCGGCGTTGTACAAACTTTATAGCTGTACACCGCAGAGTTTTGTCATTCAGTTTCCCGAACAGCGGTAGGAAGTTGACGCTTTATGCCGCTTATATCTGTTTTCCGGTGTCTCTAAAAGTAAAAATGCCGTCATAATCGCAGTTTAGTGCTTCGGCTATTGCGCGCAATTCTTTTTCTGATAGATTGTCACGGGCAAGTTTATTGCTTAAATTACTGCCTGAAGTACCGACTTTTTCGGCAAGTTCTTTTATTGTCATCTTTCGTTCCAGAAGGATAGTCCTTATTTTTAAAGCCATTCCCATATAGGCCTCTTCCTTTCATTGCTATACAATAGTGTGATTATACACTAAAAAATGTGACAAATCAATTTTTGTAAATATTAAATACTTTTAAGTGAATGAAAACGCTTGATATATAACTATATAGTGTAATATACAACTGGAAAGAAAATTAATTTACTATTTAGTTTTTGAAAGGAGATGTAAATTTTTTATGAACTATCTGGATGAGATCTTCGCAAGAGCGGACATTCAGAAAATCCGGGGATTTCTTTTGCATGGCGCGGAGGAAAACAGCCCGGACCCACGCTCCTATAAAGAGCGGATAGACAGCGCCCATAAGGCTTTTATCGCCAGGCTTCGGGTGGATTATCCCGAAGAAAAGGAATATGAAGAAATCATCGGGCCCATTTATGACTATGTGACTGCAATCGAAGAAGTGTATATGGAAATCGGCCTGCAGGCCGGCGCAATACTTGCGGCTCAAACAGCCCAAAATATAAAAGCGGCGTTTGAGGGGAAATAGGATGGCAAGCTATTAACTTGATAAAAGGAGCGGCACTATGACAGAGTTTGAAAAGCATGAGGAAGAACGGCAAATACAGCTCGGTTATGCAGAGAGCTGTTTTTCTGCGATAAAACGGCGGCTCAATCTGCAAATACTGAGTGAATATATTCGCGACGGCGGCAACAAAAGGCTAATAAGCAACGAAAGCTTTCATCAGCGGGAGGATGAGTCCTTTTCAAAGCTTAATAGGCTGCTTGAGGAAAAATGCAATGAAAGCGCGGATACGATTATGGAACAAATCATTGCGTATGCCTCTGTGATCGAAGAAATCTATTTTAACCTGGGAATGAAAGCCGGTGCGATTTTACAATGCAGGCTGACTGGCAGCTTTGAGACCGACATATGACAACCGCTGTTTCTATCCCGTTTCCGCCATGCGGATGGCAGAGGGCAAAAGCCTTCGATGCGTCAGCCGGAGACCCGGTAGAAAGCCGTAAAATGAAACGGTGCATGAGTGCGGAGGCAATGCGGCGGCGCTTACGGAAGAAATCGTTTTGTACGCAGAAAATCAGCGCCTATTTGCATTGTACCGGCACAATGAAACGAAGGGCATATCTCTTGATATGCCCTTCATCTTAAATCGCCTGTACATCCTTATTGCGCCGGAGCTATTGGGTTCTCCCTTTGTATGCGCCCAAGGGAACAGCATGGTTCAATGTTCAGCGGAATCAAATTTTTTCCGGAGCTTTAAGAGGGCCTTTTTTTCAATGCGCGATACATAGGGCCGCTGCTATTGCAAGCGTTTCGGCACGGAGCGGCTGCGGAAGGGCGGGCGCGGCGTTCCGGCCCTCCGGCGGCGCGCGTTGGCACGGCTTATCTTAGCCTGCCGCATCTTCGTTTCCCGCTTCTGCCGATTTACAGCCTTTCGGCGGGGGAGCAGGGGATGCAGGATTTTCTTTTTGCTGCGGCTGCCGTGTAGCCGTAATAGCCGTATATATACTATTGGGCGCTTCTGAGCGCTTCCTTTTCAAAAAGCATCCCGACGGAGAAAGCGCCCTATGCTCCGGACATATGTCCCTGAGGCCGTGGAAAGCGGAATTTGATAATAAGCTCCTTTTCGCTTGTCAGCTCCACCCGTTCGATCAGGGCGGCCAGCATTTCCCGGCTGGAGAGAGCGTCTTTCAGAAAAGCCCGGACGATTTCCGGCGCGGCCTTTTCCGGGGAAAGGGATTCTCTTTCCGTATGCCGTATATTGTCCAGTAGGTTTTGAACTGTGCGGCGTTCGGTTTCGAGCCTTTGGTAGATGCGCCTGAAGTCGGCTTCCTGAAGAAGGCCGTTCAGACGGTCCATATAGGCTTTATCAAGATTGGCGTTCAGGCCCTCGATTTTTCTGCGAAGGGCTTCGTCCTCGTCTTCCCGCCGCCGCTCTTTGCGGAGCTTCTCCAGGGCGGCCTGGGCGGCGGGAATCAGCCGGTCTGTTTTCAGGCAGGAGCTGCAGCTCTCCTGGATTTTTGAAAGCACAGCTTCCATGACCGCCCGCTCTTGTACCGTATGACTGGTGCAGGGGCCTGCCCTTGCGGAATGCTGATAGGTGCGGCAGACAAAATAGAGAACGTCTTCTCCCCTCGTATTTTTCCGGTTGATCACCCCCAGCGGGGAACCGCATTCGTGGCAGAAAATCAACCCCTTTAAAGGAAAATCATAGGTGCGGCAGCGGGTTTTGCGGCGGCTTTTCAGCAGAAGCTGGACCTTTTGAAAGACCTCCCGGCTGATCAGAGGTTCGTGTGTGTCCTCTACCACGATCCAGCTCTCTCTGGGGCGGTTCAGGTGTTTTTTTGATTTATAGCTGATTTTTTCCCGCCTCCCCTGCACCATGTTCCCTATATAGGTTTCGTTCTGCAGCATATCGGAGATCCGCTCCCCGCTCCACAGGCCGGAATAGGAGCTTGCGCGGGAGACGGGCAGCCCGGCGTATTGGGCGGGCGTGGGGATGCCTTCTTCATTGAGCCGGGCCGCAATCCGGCGGCAGCTTGTTCCCTCCGAAGCCATGGCAAAAATCCGGCGGACCACGGATGCCGCTTCCTCATCGACGGCGATCCGGTTTTTTTCGGTTGGATGCATCCGGTAGCCGTATACCGCTTTTCCGCCGATGAATTGGCCCTTTCGCTGCTTATCCCTCTTGACGCTTTTGATCTTTTTGGAGATATCCTTTGCGTACATATCGTTCATAATGGCGCGGAAGGGGGTTATTTCGTTGGCGGCGGAGTCCACGCCGGTGTCGATGCCGTCCAAAAGAGAAATATAGCGGACATGGTGCTCCGGGAAATAGCGCTCCATATAATGGCCGGTCAGAATATAATCCCGGCCCAGGCGCGAAAGATCCTTGGTGATCACCATATTGACGCTTCCGGCTTCAATGTCCAGAAGCATCCGCCGGAAGGCCGGGCGGTCAAAAGCTGACGTTAGATAACGATACTTTTGAAAACACTGGAAAATCAAGGTTTTTC
>URRG01000097.1 GCA_900550095.1 uncultured Oscillospiraceae bacterium | reverse complement strand
CCGGTGGCTGCCTCCGTCATCGGCAGGGATCCCAATTCCTTCTACTGCTTCACCATCGATCAGGGGACCAGCGCGGGCATCTCGGTGAACGACCCTGTGGTGACGGACGAGGGCGTCGTAGGCTGGGTCTCCGCCGTCAATTCCATTTCCGCCAAGGTGACCACCATTCTTTCCCCCGATACAAAGATCGGCGGGCTGACGGATTCGGGCGCATCCGCCGGGGCGACGGATAAGGTCACGGGGGATTCCGGCGTCATCGGCACAAACATCAAGCTTTCCGACCAGGGGCTCGTTAAACTGCAGTACCTGACGGCGGAGACAAAGGCCAAGGCCGGGGATATCGTTGTCACCAGCGGCCTGGGCGGCCTGTATCCCGCCAACCTGAAGATCGGCAGGATCGCCTCTGTAGAGCACGAGGAATACGACGTTTCCCTCTACGCCCTTGTGGAGCCCTTCGTGGACGTGACCACTGTAAGGGACGTGATGGTCCTCACGGAATTCGACGGCCAGGGTGAAATCCTCTCTGCCGGCGATTCGTCCGGCTCTTCCGGGAGTTCCGGCGCTTCCAGCTCTTCAGCCTCTTCCGGCGGGTCCGGTTCCTCCCCGGCCTCTTCGCAGGCTTCCTCCGACACTGCAAGCTCCTCCAAAGAGCCGGGAGACTCCTCCGCCGCTTCTTCCGGAGCCTCCTCTTCCCGCTGAGTCCGCCTTCCCCGGCCGCAGGATTTTCCTGTTCTTTCCAGAGGGCGCGTCCGCGGAAAATACAGAACGGCAAAGAGAGGCAAAACACCCCTGAGCTTCAGAGGCGGCGCTTTTCCCCGGTTTCAAAGGCGTTTTCCGGCAAAAGGGAACGCTTATACCGCGCAGATCGCGCAGATAACGCACACCGCGCACAATTTCAGCGGACCTTCCGCGCACCCGTACACCCGCAGACCCGCAGACCCGTGGACCCGTACATCCGTAAATCGGTACGCCAGCTCACGGAGCGCGCCCCGGGCTCCGCGGCAAGACTTTTTTAAGAAAGGAGGCGGCGCCAGGCCTTGAACCGCTATTCCATCCTCCGGTGGCTGGCCTACGGGCTGGAGCTCTTTATTCTCTTTGTCCTGCAGGAAACGCCGGGTCTTTCCATATCCATCCTGGGGGAAAAGGCCTTTCTCCTTCTGCCCGCCGCCCTTTCCATCGCTTTGTTTGAAACCAACCTGCCGGCCATGTCCTTCGGCATCGTAGCCGGCGTTCTGGCGGATTTCGGCATGGGGAACCCCCCTGGATTCCACGCCATCCTTCTGGCCGTGCTCTGCTTTTTCCTGAGCGAGCTGGCGGCCAACCTGATACGCACTAATTTCCTCACCGGCCTGCTCACCGGTCTCGCCGGATGCGCCGCCGTCCTTTTTCTGCAGTGGTTCGTGTTCTGCCTGATGGCGGGCAGCGAATTTCCGGGGTATATCCTCACCCGGCACTACCTGCCCCGGCTTTTGTGCACAGTCATCCCCATTCCGGTGCTGTATTATTTCAACCGGGCTCTGGGGCTCTTTATCCGTGAAAAGGAGTAAGATCCACCCTCGCCGCGTTTCCGGCGCTTTCCCCTGTAAAGGAGGTCTCTCATATGGAAGATAAAAGGAAGTCCAAGGGCCGTACAGCGCTTCTTGTGCTGATGCCGCTTCTGATACTGGGCGTTTATGTGCTGCGCCTTTACGACTGGCAGATTCTGAACGGGGCCGAATGGCTCGCCACAGCCGACCACTCCACCCAAACGGTGGTTCCTATGGAAGCCGCCCGAGGAGAGATCCTAGACCGCAACGGCAACCCTTTGGCCGTGAATAAGACCAGCTACGCCATAGTATTCAACTGGCTCTATATGAAGCAGGAAACCGCCGAAGAGACCGTGAAGACCGAAAACGCCACCATTCTGCGCCTCATTCAGCTTTTAGACGGCCAGGACGTCCCCTGGCTGGACACGCTCCCCATCACCATCGACAAAGACGGCGTCTATCAGTTCAAAGAAGATTCCGACAGGGAGATCAAAACCCTGAAGGGCAAGGATTACGCGGATGTAAACAGCTATGCCTCCGCGGAAATCTGCATGGAAAACCTGATCGAAAAATATGAGGTGGAGGGCTACTCCAAGGAGGAGACACGGGATATCGTCTCCGTCCGCTACAATATGGTGAAGGAGCAGTTCGGGACCTCTTCCCCCTATACCTTTGCAGAGGACATCCCTCTGGAGCTGGTCACCGTTATCAGCGAAAATTCCTCCAAGCTGCCGGGCGTCACCGTGGAGGTGACCACATCCCGGGAATATTACGACACCTCCCTCATTCCGCAGATCGTGGGCCAGATGGGCAAGATCAATTCTCTCGAGGAGTACAACGAGCTGAAAGACAAGGGCTACTCCTATGACGATATGCTGGGCAGAAGCGGCATCGAAGGAGCCTATGAGGATATTCTCAGAGGCAAGGCGGGAGAAAAGCTGGTGGAAACCACCTCCGCCGGGCAGCTGGCCAGCGAGACCGTCACCAAAGCTCCCGAAGCGGGCAGCACTATCTATCTCACTATCGACAGCAATCTGCAGCGGGTAGCCAACGCCTCTCTGGAAAAAAACATAAAGGCCACCCGTGAAAACGGGGAAAAGCGCTGTGCCCAGAACTACAGGGGCGCGGACTCCGGCTGGGGCGAGGATTGCTGGGAAGGCGGCGCCGTAGTGCTGGACGTAAAGACCGGCGGCGTCCTGGCTGCGGGCTCCGCGCCGGGCTACGACAGTCTCAAGGCACAGGAGGATCCCGACTACTATGCCTCCCTTATGGAGCAGAAGGGCAATCCTTTGGTGAACAAGGCCTTCAGCGGGGCCTTCACCCCCGGTTCCTGCTTCAAGCCCGTTGTGGCCTGCGCCGCCCTGGAGGAAGGCTGCATCACCAATTCCACCGTCATCACCTGCCGCAGGAAATACGACCGCTTCGAAAACGACAATTTCCACACCTGCATGGGGTATCACGGCCCCATCACCCTGCGGACGGCCCTGGCCAAATCCTGCAACGTATTTTTCTATGAAACCGGCTACCGGCTGGGCATCGACGCGCTAAACCTCTACTGCCAGCGGTTCGGCCTGGGCGTAAAAACCGGCGTGGAAACCGGTGAAAGCGCCGGGCTTCTGGCAGGACCTGAAACGAAAAACGGCGTCTGGCGGGACGGCGACACCCTGAACGCCGCCATCGGCCAGAGCGACTATACCTTCACCCCCCTGCAGCTGGCAACTATGACGGCTACTATCGCCAACAACGGCACCCGGCTCAAGACCTCCGTCATCCAGAAGGTCACCGACTACACCCGCAGCGACGTGCTGGAGGAGATCACTCCCACTGTGGCCGATACGGTGGAGGTATCCCAGGAAAACCTGGATTACGTGAAGGCCGGCATGGAAGCCGTGGTCACAGAAGGCACGGCGGAGACCTCCCTGGGGAACTATCCCGTCAAGGTGGCGGGCAAGACCGGCACCGCCCAGACCAACGGCTCCGACAACGTGGTCTTCATCGGCTACGCCCCGGCGGACGACCCGGAGATCGCTGTGGCCGTAGTGCTCGATCACGGCGCCACAAGCTCCTACTGCCAGAACGTGGTTCTGGACATCCTCAATGCCTATTTCTACGGCGCGACTGTGGACGACGACGGCAACATCGTGATGCCGAAGCAGGAAAACGGCGGCTCTTCTTCCTCTTCCTCCGCAGAATAAGAAACCGCCCCGGGACGCAGTTTTCTCCGTCCCAAGCCGTATGCGCTATAGCGTAAATTCGGTTTTTTTTGTTGACTCTGCTGATTTTTGCCCAACTGTGATCGAAAACGGGCGAAGAATACTTGTGCATCCTGCCGGGAATTCGCCTCCCGTTTTGGTATTCATACTGAAAAACACAAAGAACGCCTTCTTCCTGCAAAAAGCTTTTGCTTTCTTGGGCGGTTTGTGTTAGTATTATGGTGAGGTTGTATCTATGGGAGCTGTTACATGCATCACATCAGGAAAGGGCGGAGCGGGAAAATCCTCTCTGTGCGCCGGTCTGGGCGCCGCCCTTACGAAACGCGGCCGGAGAGTCCTTCTGATCGATGGGGACGCCGGTCTTCCTGCGTTGGACGTGTTTCTCGCCTGTGCGGAGGAACGGGTCTACGATATCGCCGACGTAGTGGCGGGCCGTGCAGCTGTAAAGGACGCCTTGTATCCCTGCCCCTGGGCGGAGGGATTGTGGCTTTTGCCCGCCCCTTCCCGTGAAGAGGACTGCATCAGCCCTCTTCTTATGAAGCAGGCGGTAGAACTCCTGATCCCCTATTACGACCATATTCTGATCGACTGCCCCGCCGGGCTGGGAACGGGCTTTCAAAGCGCGTCCGCGGCGGCTCAGCGCGCCCTGGTGGTCGCCACGCCGGATCCGGTCTGCATCCGGGCCAGCGCCAAAACCAGGCTGGAGCTGGAAGAGGCGGGAGTCACCCAGCAGCGTCTGGTGATCAACCGGTTCCGGGCGGAGGCCTTCCGCTCGCAGAAAGTTTTCCCCGATCTGGATGCTGTGATCGACGCCGCTGGGATCCGGCTGATCGCCGTTATTCCGGAGGACGGAGAGCTGCCTCTCCGCGAAGCCTCCGGCCTTCCTCTTTCCGCCCACTCCAAGGCCGCTATGGCTTTCGCCCGGCTGGCCGCCCGGCTGGAAGGGGAACAGATTCCTCTGGCATCCCTGCATAAATTCTGAACAGCCGAAGCCGGTCTTTGACGGCCGGCTCGTCTTGATTATCATTTCACAAAGGAGGAACTCATAGATGAATATTGCGCTGATCGCTCACGATTCCAAGAAAGAATTAATGGTTCAGTTCTGCATTGCCTATTGCGGCGTATTGAGCCGCCATTTTCTCTGCGCTACAGGTACTACCGGCAAGATGGTATCCGAGGCGACCGGCCTGCAGATCCAGAAATTTTTAAGCGGCCCTCAGGGCGGGGATCAGCAGATCGCAGCCCGGATCGCCTGCAACGAAGTGGATCTGCTTCTCTTCTTCCGGGATCCTCTCACCCCCAAGCCTCATGAACCCAACGATATAAATCTGCTCCGCCTCTGCGACGTGCACAACATCCCGATGGCCACCAATATCGCTACTGCGGAGGTTTTGATCCACGGTCTGGAGCGCGGCGATCTGGATTGGAGAAACTATATGCGGGAATAAACCCTGCATTCCCGCGCTTTAAGGGGCTCTGCAGGAGCCGGCGGACGAAACGGCTTCCTCCGTCCCGCCGGTCACGCTCCTGTGAAGAGTTTTTATACCGCATATGCAAGGATTCTGTTCCGCAGACTGCGGAGCGGCCAGGAAAATACCGGTTCTGCCGGAGGCGGATCCGGTTACACCGGGCGCTGAACGGACCGAGTAGCCGTATTTTCCCGCCACAGAGAAGGGCGCAGAGCTGAGAGCGCCCCGCGAAGGAGATCGGTGAAGACAGCCGGGAGCCCGGGCGTCTCCCTCCGCCTGAGGGAGAAAAAAGGGATAACCGAAAAAATGCGTTTCTCCTCCTACGCTTCCGAAAAGGCTTTTTCGGCCTTAAGGGAGCCGGTATCGGGGACTCCGGCCTTTTCTTTTAAGACCGCAAGCCCCCCGAGCCTGCGGCAGATACCAAAGAGGGCGCGCGATCCGGTTTTCTGAAAAAGGGTGGCACCGCGGGGTCAAATTCCTCGTCCCTTTGCATTTGCAGGGACGGGGTTTTTTCTATCTTCCCGCCTCTTCCCTGCGTCCGGCTATACGCCTTGTACGCCTGTCCACAGGCTGCTAGAAGCCCCGTAAGCGTCTCAAGGCGTCTCAGGAGCGCATATCCCCCGGATTCCGGCATGCGCGGGCGCAGCTTTTGAAACGGCGGGCTCTCCGCGGGGCATTCAGGGGCACTCAGGGGCGCCCATATGGAGATGGAGAGCCATACAGCCCGCCTCTTGTGATGCTCATGAATCTTTGTATTTTTTATCCAATTTTATACAATCTGTAATTTTATATATCCATAAAGACGCTCACAAACAGAAAGGATGATCAAAATGGCACTGCTCACGCAGGCCCCCAGGGGCACACAGGACATTCTGCCTGCGGAAGCTTCCAAATGGCAGAAAATAGAGGACGTAATGCGCCGGGAAGCCCATCTGCAGGGCTTCGGGGAAATACGGACCCCTGTGTTTGAGCACACGGAGCTTTTTCAGCGCAGCGTAGGCGAGACCACTGATGTGGTGCAGAAGGAGATGTATACCTTTAAAGATAAAGGGGACCGCTCCATCACCCTGCGGCCCGAGGGCACGGCGGGAGCTGTCCGCGCCATGCTGGAGCACGGCCTTTACAACGACGGGCTCCCTCTGAAGCTGTACTATTTCACCTCCTGCTACCGCTATGAAAAGGCCCAGAAGGGCCGTCTGCGGGAATTCCACCAGTTCGGCGTGGAAATGTTCGGCAGCGCCTCTCCTCTGGCGGACGCCCAGGTGATCGCTCTGGCCGCCTCCGTATTCCAGAGGCTGGGGATACGGGATCTGACGCTGGAGATCAACTCCATCGGCTGCCCCGCCTGCAGGGCCCGGTATACGGCCGCCCTGCGGGAATATTTCTCCGCTTACAGGGATGAGCTCTGCGAAACCTGCCTTTCCCGTTTGGAACGCAACCCCATGCGCATTCTGGACTGCAAAAGCCCCGTCTGTGCAAAAATCGCAGAGGGAGCTCCCCATGTGCTGGATTTCCTGTGCGAAGACTGCGCCGCTCACTTTGAGGGTGTGAAGCGTTCCCTCACAGAGATCGGCATCCCCTTTGCAGTAAATCCCGCCATCGTGCGCGGGCTGGATTACTACACAAGGACCGTGTTTGAATTTGTCAGCCGTGCTACGGGAGCGCCCCTCACCGTCTGCGGCGGAGGACGTTACGACGGCCTGGTCGAGGAAATGGGAGGGCCCTCCATGCCTGCCCTGGGATTCGGCCTCGGCCTGGAACGGGCTCTGATGATCCTGGACGCTCAAAAGGCGGAGCTTGCCCAGGAGGAGCCCTGCAAGGTATTTATCGCCGCTCTGGGAGAAGATGCCTCCTTCGCCGCCTTCCGCATGGCTCACGAGCTGCGGCTTTCGGGCATAAAGGCTTCCTGCGACGTGAACGGGCGCGGTCTCAAGGCGCAGATGAAATACGCCGACAAGATCGGCGCTGCCTACAGCATCGTTCTGGGAGACAATGAGCTGGAAACCGGGGAGGCAGTCCTGAAAAACATGGAGACCGGCGAGAAGCGAACCGTTTCCATCGGCGACGGCTTTCTGGAACAATTTGCAGCTATCGAGGCGGAGGACGATCTGAAACGGGATTTCCCCCAGCTCATACAGGAATAATAACAGGGCTCTCCGCAGAAGAGCGCGGCAGGAGGACCTGCTTCCGGGCCCCTTCCCCGAGGCGGAGGCGCGGGGCGTATTCTGAAGAGAGAATTCCTCCATCTCGGTCCACCCTATTCCCGGGCGCTCCGCCGCGCCGGCGCAGCCATCGAAAACAAAGGCAGGCTCCTACCGGAGGGGCCGGTTAACTGCCCGGCGGGCCGACAGGCCGTTGATCCGATAACCCGGCGGCTGGGCTGTTAGACTGTCAGAGTGTTGGGCTGTCAGCCAAGGCAGGCAGCTAAGCGGTCAAAACGGCCAGGCCGTTGGAGGGACAAATCCGCAGATGAGACAGTATAAGAAAACAAGATAAAACCAGATATAAGACGAAAAACATCAAAGGAACCGGAGGATACAATATGGAGAATACAGGCTTTGCAGAAACTATGGCGGGTATTTCCCGCACTCACTACTGCGGGGAACTCCGCCCCCTGCATATAGGCCGGGAGGTCACCGTCTGCGGATGGGTCC
>URRG01000096.1 GCA_900550095.1 uncultured Oscillospiraceae bacterium | reverse complement strand
GCGGGCTTTTTCCCTCTTCTCCTGCTCTCTTTGCTTTTTGGGGGAACCTGCACCCGGCGCTTTCAGCGGCCGTATCCTTAAAGGAGAAGGCTCAGTTCTCCGGATTTTCAGCCTTCTATCTCCATAGTATCCATCTTTTCTTCCGATACGCCGTATTTCTCCCCATACCGCCGCCAATAAGAAACAGAGGCTCTTATAAACGCCCGTTTGGGAAGAGGCATGGAGGTCTTTATCTCCACAGTCTTCCCCGCCAAAAGGGCGCCGGCGAATTTCTTCAGCTTTCTTTTCACCAAAAAGACAAAAGGCGTATCCAGGATCGCCTCGCCCGAGCCGATACAGAAGACGCTGCCGAAAGGATAGCCGTTTTCCCGGCAGAAGAGGCGCAGGATCTCTACTGCCGGCCGGTTTTGTCCCGGTTCCTGAAAGCCGCAGTTCACAATGACATGAACAGCAGGCTTTTCGTTTTCCTTAATAGGAAACCCTTCCAGACAGTTGAGAAAATGCAAAAGGGTGACGGGAACACTGTCCACATACAGGGGAAAGACAAAAACAAGATCCCCGCAGCCGCTTTCCTGAAGGCTGCGGCAGGCTTTCTCATGCTGCATTTGGGTCACATTATACTCCACATACTCCATTCCAGGGCCCAGCGCCTCCTTCAGAAGAGCGGCGTACCGCTTGGAATTGGACCTGGGAGCTCTGGGGCTGCCGTTTACAATCATTATTTTTCCCATGCCTTTACCTCCTCAAGGGCGGCGCGCTCCGCTTCCTCCCGGGATACAAACCGGAGCCGCCAGGAACGAAACAGCATGTTCTTAGCGTTTCTGGAAACCAACTGCTCAAAAATCCTGCGTTCCTCCTCGGAGGAGCTTCCGTATGCTATGACCGCCGCATTCTTTTCCGCCACCCTTCTCTGGCAGTGATGCGTCTCCCCCTGATGCAGGCGGATGAATGCCTTCTGCACGGGGATGGAGCGCTCCAACATGGTTTTCATCACAGTTCCATAGCAGCCGTACCGGACTTCGGTCACATACACGATCTCTTCGCTCCCGGCGATCAGAGGATAAACGGATACTGCGTCGTCCCGGATGACGCATTTGCCGGGGGTTTTCACCCAGCAGCCAAAGCACCCCATACAGTTTGCGATTTTCAGCCTAGACAGGCAGACGTATTTGTTTTCCTCCCTCCGGAAGGGGGCCTCCTCCAGCGCGCGGATGGGAACATCGCTCATCAACAGCTTCATTTCATCATCTCCCGCTTGTAGTATAGCCCGAATACGGACGCTTTTTCAACCGCCTTTTCCTGAAACGATCCGAGCGGGATGCTGTCTCCTTTTTCCCCGCGCCTGCATACAATAAAAGGAAAAGATCGGGCCGGGAGCTTCAGAAAGGCCGGGCATCCCTTTCCGGCGGTCTCCGAACCTGCCGGTTTCCGTTTATCCCTCTGTTCGCCTGTTCGTCCGCCTGTCCGCTGATCTTTTTATCAGATACTGCAAAAAGGCCGTGCGGCGGTGTCTGACATATGACGGTATAATGGTATAACGGGATAACGGGACAACAACTAGTATCATATCTACCGCAAGTATTGCCAAACAATGCATACAGCCTTGCATTGCTGGAATATCGGCGTATTAGAGTATTGGAGAAAAACTATGGCCATACGATCAGCACCAACAGCTTTGCCCGCAGCCGTTTCTTCGGAATATACCGGCCCAGCCCGCGCAGACCGAATATGCGGCGGCGAAAGCGCCTTTGCTTTTTCAGGAGAGGGCGCGGCTTTCGGAAAATCCCCTCTGCAGACGGTGTTTTTCTGCGCGGCGGATTCCTATAGGCCGGGGGAGTCCCTCACATATACCGCCGTCCTGCGCAACAGGAGCTGCGAACCTCTCTGCTCTCTGGAAATCACCGACAATCTGGGGGCCCGGATTTCCCAAGGGGTTCCCCTGCGCCCTCTCTCCTACGAGGGTCCCGTCCGGCTTTATGTGAACGGGTGTTTTATTTCCTGCATTTCTCCTTCCTTCGTTTCAGAGGAAGGCGCAGTTTTTTCCATCCTGTACCTGGCCCCGAAAACCACAGCATCCCTGGTCTACGATGTGCGGGTCAGCGAAAAGGCTCCTGTGGAGGCAGGCGCCGTGATCATATCCTGCGCCGCAGTCTCTTCCAGCCGTCTCCCTGAACCGGAAACGGCCTCCTGGGCCGTTCCCCTCCGGCGGGTCGATCCTCCCCAAGCAGAAAATCCCGCGGCTTCCTATGGCGAAAGCCTCCCCGGGAAATATATGTATACGCCTTCTGCAGCTCCGCCGCCTTTCGACTGAACAGACCGAGCAGACCGAACAGCCTGTCCCGACGGATGAAACAGCGCCCTGTTCATCCTCTATGCGCCTCGCTTTTGCAGAAATAAAAGATATAGAGAAACAAGGAGCCTTTCCCGGTAAATATCAACTCCAGGCAGGAAACCCGCCATCCTGTTGCCCAGCCGCCTGACGGTTCTGCATTCCCTCCCCAGGTTTTGGCTCTACCGGCGGCCCGTTTCTCTATTCGCTCCTATCAGGCTTTCAAGACACATCCCAAAATCACGGGAGCTCTCAAGCGTCCCGAATTCCCGGAAAGCCTCAAAACCCCAAATCCCCGAAGGCTCCGGCATACCGGAAGTTCCTGCAGTTCCGGTCCCTATCCCATGCGCATCCCCGGGGAAAGACGGAAGGGCGGAAGGGTGGAAGGGTGAAAAGGCGGAAGCCGCGCCCGAAAGGCAGCCGGACGATTCCCGTCCGGCTGTTTTCCCTCCTCCCGAGAACCTCTTTTACGCTCCCTTTTTTTGGGGCCCCGCCGTTCTTCTCCCTTCTCTATCCTTCTGCGCCCTCTTACACCCGCTCCCTTCTTCATCCTCATACATCCCGGCAGAAACAGGCCGGGCGACGCTCCCTCTTAAAGAGGGCCTTCTCATAACAAGCCTACCGCCGGCGGCCCCTGGCTTCCCGCCCCATGGAACCGCCGGAACCACGGCATGCCTTTTCCTCCCCAGCTCCTCTTTCTCCGCTCTTCCTGTTTTCTCTGCTTCCTCCCGCGTTCTCCTGAAGGGTAGAAGGCGGAGAGGGAGGCGCGTCCTCCCGGAAAGCGTCCCCCTCCCGCAGGGAACGGCCCATCTTCTCCAAAATCAGCACATGATGGGATTCGTCCAGCAGGATCCTCTCCAAAACGGCGCAGATATACGGATCCCGGATCCGGGAAATCTGCCCCCTGTACTGAAGGATGGTTTCCTTTTCCCGGGAAATCGCCCACCGTACAGACGCCTGGGGCTCCCGGGTGTAGACCACGCTCCCCGGGCTCCAATACTGCATCCTCTGCCCGCACTTCCACCACAGACGCGGATCCGCCCCCAGAAGACAGGCCAGCTTTCCGAACATAGCCAGATGACGCATTTCCACCACTGCGATGCCATGGAAGCACTCCGCCAGCTCCGGAGCCTGGGAGCCAAGCGCCAGACTGCCGTAAAAATAAGAGCCTACAGCCGTCATCTCCGACTGAGCACTTCCCATATTATACAGCATCATTCGGGCATACTCCCGATCGGCTCCCTCTACCCTCAGTTCAGGGTAGGGAGCACTGTCCGCAAAGGAATCCGGCACATACAAAGCCATATACACCCCACCTTTTTAGTCGTATTTCCGCCGTTTCCCTTCGCGCCGCAAATACACACCGGACGAACAGGCATCCCTCTTCGGAACAAGTGCATAGAAAGAGGGGAGAGAAGGGGATGAAAGAAAGGGCTGCAAAATCAAAGCCGCGCATGGGCGGCGCTTCCGGAACGTCTCTGTATACGGCGCAAAGCGGCGATGCGGCGGAACTTATTCATATCTATGCAAGGCGGGGGAGAATTACACGTTGTCCCGAAAAATACAGCAGCCGGCGGCTAAAGGACTCTCTTTAGGAGTGGGAAAGAGCCGGCCTCTATAATGGTCCGGAATACAAATGATGCGGAACCTGCGCGATATGCAAATACGCAGACTATACGCACAGGAGGGAAAGGCCGGAGAAACCGGCGCGCAAAAAAGCCCTCCCGCATATTGCGGAAGGGCGGAAGGGCAGAAGGGCGGAAACGAAAATAAAAGCGTCACCACATATCCTGCCGTCCGGTTTTCTCCGCCGGCCCGATCCCGGGGGAGCGTTCCGACCCAAAGACCGCCGCACTGCGGAGATCCTGCTCCTCAAACACCTGAGCCGTATACAGGAAGAAATCGTACAGAGGCGCCGCAGCCAGCAGGCCCTTCCGGAGCGTCTCTGCCAGTCTGTCTGAAAAAAGGAGGTCAAAATCGCCGCTGTCTGCGCTGGCACAGATATTCCGGCGTTCCAGCCAGTTGCGCATTTCCTCCGGTTTGTCCTTATAATGGGGACGCTTATAGCATTCCCCCTCCAAGTGAAAAGCAGGGTTTTCAGAAAGAGCCTTCTGCGCCTTTTGGTAATACGGATCCTCCGCCAGCACCAACTTCCGCAAAGTATCCATATAGCCGGTGGAAGCGCAGTAAAAGCCGCTTCCATAGCTGAAACCGTCGCAGGTAATCTCAAAATAGAGGCTGGGTACGCTTGTCCCGTGCATTTTGCCCCGCCTGAAAATGAACCACATATTGTCCCTGTAGAGGGATTTGTCATGAGAAAAGCGAGTATCCCGCCGGATACGGCTGATGGTCTTATCCACCCTGGCCTCCGTAGTAAGCTGGGGATCGATGGAAAGAGCCGCAGGGGTCAGATATTCCACCAGTTCCCGCAGGGGTTCGAACACCAAAGTCCTGTATTCCTCCTTATGTTCCTCAAACCAGGCCTTGCTGTTGCGCATCCGGTTTTCAAAGAGAAAATCCAGCGTTTTCTGCGAAAAAAGCGTCATAGCCATACCTCCCTGTAAACAGCCGCACTGCCCCGGCATACAGCAGACGCACAGCTGGGCTGCCGAGCAAGCGGTCAAAAGCCGAGTTATTTCACATGACAGCCGCCTATCCTGCAAGGGGCTGCATTTGTAGGGTACAGCTTTTCCCCTTTCCTGTCAACAGCTTTCGTTCTGAAAGAGAAAAAGAGCTCCTGTTCAGCTGGAGTTCACCGGGATTTTTATTCTTTGGGCAGGAAGGACTTGCAATTTTATCACTGAACGTATATAATAGATAAGCAGCATTCGGGAAGCTATGCATGCTTTCGCAGCGCTTCTAAAAGAATATATCCGCCCGTAGCGCAGCTGGATAGAGTGTCAGATTCCGATTCTGAAGGTCAGGGGTTCGAATCCCTTCGGGCGGGCCATAGAAAAAGAGCCGGTGTAAATACACCGGTTCTTGTTTTTTGCCTGAAGGGATTCGAACCCTGAGAGGGTCTGAGCAGACAGGCGGAATGCCGGGGGCTTTCCGCCCGCGAAGAGCGGCGAAGGCCGGTACCATGCCGCCAGGCAGGGTGGCCGAGCCGGGAGGCCGGGCATCCGGCATCCCCTTCGGGCGGGCCATAGAAAAAGGGCCGGTGTAAATACACCGGCTCTTGTTTTTTGCTTGAAGGGATTCGAACCCTGAGAGGGGCTGAAAGGACAGGCTGAGCCTGGACGCAATTCGCGTTCTGGGTTCAGTTTTTTATTTTGGCGCTTCGACAGCTTTTTATCTGCCGTTTCTTTTGTCTCTTTAAGGTAGGCAGCTTCTATTTTATAAAATATAAATTATAAAGTCGAAAAACTCGACTTTATTTACAATATATAGTGATTTTTCTTCCTATCTGTAGTATTATGATGAAGAATTATAATGTTTTCTACAGTAAGGAGGATCTTTATGAAAAAACTTTTCGCAGTTCTTTTGGCGGGTATCGCCGCCCTGACTGTTGCAGGGTGCGGTACGGATTCCGCGGACATTTCAAATGTGCTTTCAGATAGTCCAGCAAGCCTGCAAACCGATTCCCCAGACAGTTCGGCTTATTCAAGCCGTTCAGATCCGGAGGCCTCTTCAGAAAGCGAGAGCTCCCGGGAACCGTCTAAACCCGCGGATACAGGTACTCCATCCCCGGCGGGCTCTGCCGCACAGGAGGCTAAGCAGGAACCCGCAGCGTCCAAAGCATCTTCCGCCGTTTCTTCCAAGGCTTCCGCGCCCTCTGAACCCTCCAAGCCGTCCAAACCCGCCTCCTCTGCGGGAGCGGGAAAGACGGAAAAGCCTTCCAAGGGAAATCAGGCATCCCCGTCAAAAGCGCCGGCGGCTTCTTCCAAACCCCAGTCTGCAGGCCCTTCGAAGCAGGAATCCGCCTCTAAGAGACCGTCTGCGGAATCGAAGGCACCCACACAGGCCGATCCCCAGGGACAAGGCGTATGGATCGCCGGCAGCGGGAACGGAACAAAATACCACAGTAATCCCGGCTGCAGCAATATGAAAAATCCCATCGAGCTCAGCCTGAGCGACGCAAAAGCCATGGGCTATACGGCATGCAAAAAATGCTACTGACCCCCGCTGTGTCCCGGCTCCGGAGAACGGCGAAGCCCGCTTCCTTCCGAAGCCGCCCCGTATTCTCCGGACGAAGCGGGCGTGCTGAAGCAAGACGTCCCCCGTGGCAGGAGCCGGGATGCAGGATTTAGGATGCAGAATATAGAAACAGAAACGCGGGGCGGGCGGCATGCAAAAAGGCTTCGGATACTCCTATCCGAAGCCTTTTTCAGCCTTATTCGTCTCTTCGCCGCGGCCCGGCGCTGCAGACCGCTTATCCATCTATCGCGCATCCGATGTATTGATGATGTATATCAATACCCAAAATACCGCACGGCGTTTTTGTAGCAGACATCCTCCGTCAGGGCCTTCAAAGCGGACCAGTCCGCAGGGTATTCGCCGTTCTCCACCCAGGAGCCCACAAGCTCGCAGAAGATCCGGCGGAAATATTCATGCCGGGTGTAGGAAAGGAAGCTGCGGGAATCCGTCAGCATCCCCACAAAATTCCCTAAAAGGGAAAGGTTCGCCAGATTGGTAAGCTGCTCTGTCATACCGGTTTTGGAATCGTTGAACCACCAGGCCGCGCCGTGCTGCAGCTTGCCCGCCGTTTCCGTACCCTGGAAACAGCCTATTACAGAGCCCAGCATAGCGTTGTCGTTGGGGGTGAGGGAGAAGAGGATCGTCTTGGGCAGGCTTCCCTCCGATTCCAGCGCATCCAGGAAGGAAAGCAGACCGGAAGCGCTGTCGCCGCTGCGGATACAGTCAAAGCCTGTGTCCGGCCCCAGCTTTTGGAACATCCGGCTGTTGGTGTTCCGGCTGGTACCGTAGTGGATCTCCATGACCCAGCCCCGGCGGGCATATTCCCGCCCCAAAAACAGCAATACGGCGGAAGAATACTTCCGGCTTTCCTCGGGGGCGAGTTTCTCTCCCGCAAGCCTTCTGCAGAGAATGCCGTCCAGCTCCTCCCGGGAGGCCGGCGCAAAGGCCACCTCGTTCACGCCGTGGTCGCTGGCCCGGCAGCCCATGGCTTCGAAATGGTCCATTCTGGCGGAAAGGACCGCATACAGATCTTCCATGGAGGCTATGGAGCGTCCGCCCGCCTGCCCCAAAGCAGCCATATATTCGCCAAAGCCCTCTTTTTCGATGTTCACAGCCTTGTCCGGCCTGAAGGCGGGGAGCACCTTGGTTCTAAAGGAGCCGTCTTTCCGCAGGGCGCCGTGATATTCCAGAGAATCCACGGGATCGTCGGTGGTGACGATCACATCCACGTTGGAGCGGCGGATGATCTCTCTGACAGGCAGCCCCTTCAGCTTTTCGTTGCAGAAATTCCAGATCTCTTCGGCTGTCTCCCCTGAAAGCGTCAGCTCGCAGCCGAAATACCGCCTGAGCTCCAGATGGCACCAGTGGTACATGGGATTTCCAACAGCCTTGGGCATCAGCTCC
>URRG01000095.1 GCA_900550095.1 uncultured Oscillospiraceae bacterium | reverse complement strand
AGCCTTCCGTTGACCGCAAGAGATATCTGCCCCGTCTCCTCTGACACGATGAGAATCACAGCGTCGGAATTTTCGCTCATGCCGATCCCCGCCCGGTGACGGGTCCCCAGATCCACGCTTACATTGTCACTCTTGGTCAAAGGCAGGATACAACCGGCGGCATACACCATACTGTCCCGAATGACCATAGCGCCGTCATGCAGGGGAGCCTTATTCCAGAATATATTCCCGATAAGCGGAACGGAGGGAACGGCGTTCACCACTGTCCCCGTATCGATAATATCTCCCAGCTTCGTCTCCCTCTCGAACACGATAAGAGCGCCCGTTTTGGAACACTGGAAATTCTCCGCCGCCTCTGATACGGCCCGGATACATCTCCTCTTCTCTTTTTCCATGTCCTCTTCCTTCTGCACCAGGCCGAAACCCTTGCGGAGCCCGCTCCGGCCCATCTGTTCCAAAGCGCGCCTGACCTCCGGCTGAAAGACGATCATAAGGGCAATGACGCTGAAATTGAACACATAACTCAGTATCGTCTTCATCATCTGCAAATCAAAAAGATTCGCCGCCGACCAGACGATCAGAAGGATCAGGATCCCTTTAACCAACTGTTCGGCCCGCGTTTCCCGGATAAGTTTGATAAAATTATAAATGATGAACGAGACCAATAAGACGTCTACAGCCGACGACAGTGTAAAGGAGGACAACAACCCCAAGAACTGATACCATATATTAGTTACAACTTCCAAGACGTTCAACCTTCCTCCGCTCTGTTATACCGTCTGTTGGGACGGCGGCCGCTTCCTTATACATTTTAACATATCTCTTCGTATATGCAAAGGTTTTACATAGATTTTTACAGAATTTTGCGCATACAGGCTACGAAGGCCGACACATCCCGTTCTGTGGTAAACACAGAGGGGCAGCAGCGTACGGCGCCCGTCTCCAGCGTTCCCATTACCCTGTGGGCGCAGGGGGCGCAGTGCAGTCCGGCCCGCACTGCCGCTCCCTGTTTGGCCAGAAAAGCGGCAACGTCTTCGCTCCCCATCCCCTCTACGTTAAAGGAAAAAACAGGGGCGAAGGCGGTTCCTTCCGGCTCAGGGGTATAGAGACGGATTTTAGGGCTCTTTTTCAGACCGCGGTAAAGCTTCCGCATCAGCTGGATTTCATGCTCTAAAATACGGGGGAGCCCCTTTGATTTCACAAACCGTATCCCTGCTCGGATCCCGCAGATGCCGGGGACGTTTACCGTCCCGCTTTCAAACCTATCCGGCAGAGTTTCCGGCTGCTCAAGGGAAACAGAATTGGTCCCCGTGCCTCCCTCTATCAGAGTATCAAGCTTACTTCCCGTGCATGTGATCAGAATGCCCGTTCCCATAGGGGCATACAGCCCCTTGTGGGAGGCGACGCAAAGATAATCGCAGCTGACGCCCATGCGGATAGGAAATACCCCCGCCGACTGCGCTGCATCCAGACACAGAGGGATTCCATATTGATGCACCAGCGCGGTGATTCTCTCCACGGGCAACCGTATGCCCCAGACATTGGAGACATGCGTGCATACGACCAGAGCCGTATTTGGTCTAAGAGCCTTCCGAAAAGCATCTACTGTTTTATCATTGTCCCCCGGAATCACCTCAACTGCTGTATAGGCAATTCCCTTTTCAGTCAGTTTTTCCAAAGGGCGCATAACGGCGTTATGCTCCAGATTGGATGTGACCACATGATCCCCCGGTTTTAGAATCCCCTTAATAACGTAATTTAAAGCAGCCGTGCAATTTGGAGTGAACACAACACACTCCGGCCCGGCTGCGCCAAAAAACTCTGCAGCTTCGCTGCGCGTCTGATAGATTTCCTCGGCTGTGCGCATACTCATAGCATGCCCTGCCCTGCCGGGATTCGCTCCGTATGAGCGCAGGGCTCTTTCTACGGCCTGATTGACAGTTATCGGCTTGGGATAAGTAGTAGCAGCGTTATCAAAATACATCATACGCCGCCTCTTTCCCGAAAACCTTTCACCGGAACTCCCATTTCTCTCAAAAGCCCGGCGGCTTCCTCCGTCCTCTCAGGAACATATATGCCATATCCGCAGCCGGCGTCTCCCGCTCCTCTGGGAGCGCGTTCCACATATGCGCGGAATCCGCGCCTCTGCAGCAAATCACGGCCTTTCATCGCATACGTGATGGAGCTTACCATAATAAGTGATTTGCTCACCGGTCTCACCTCTTTGGTTGGTTAAATTGAAGATTGGAAAATCTTTCCCCTACCAAGATATGCCGGTTTAAAGCAGCGTGTTATCTTTTTTCGATGAGAGCAACGGCATGACAGGCAAGGCCTTCTCCTTTACCGGTAAAGCCAAGCCCTTCCTCAGTAGTAGCTTTTACACTGACTCTGTCCACAGAAAGGCCTGCGGCCTTTGCCAAATTTTCCCGCATCTGCTGTATATACGGGCGAAGCTTCGGCGCCTGCGCCAATATGGTGGCATCTATGTTTTCGATCTTCCATCCCTCTTTCCTTACATAAGATACTGCCTTTTGCAGCAGCATAAGACTGTCTGCCCCTTTATATGCAGGGTCATTGTCTGGAAAAAGAGCTCCGATGTCCCCTAAAGCTGCGGCGCCTAAAAGAGAATCCGTTACCGCATGGGCAAGAACATCCGCATCTGAATGGCCCAAAAGTCCCATTTCCCAGGGAATATGCACACCTCCCAGAATCAGTTTCCGTTCCGGCACAAGCCTGTGCACATCGTATCCGTGACCAATCCGCATGTATTACCGCCTCCGCTTCTTCAGAATAATTTCTGCAACGGCGATATCATCCTCCGTTGTAAGCTTGATATTGGTATACTCTCCTCTGCACAGATGAACGGGATAGCCGGCGTACTCCCAAAGCTGACAGTCGTCTGTGTACTCCCGGCCCTCCTGCAGAGCCTTCTCGATCTCCCGCAGATATTCTTCCCTGGGAAACACCTGCGGCGTCTGCATGCTCCATAAGCATGACCGATCCGGAGTAAAGGATATCATCCCCTTTTCATCTGCGGTTTTGATCGTATCCTTTACAGGGACAGCCAACGCCGCCGCGCCGTTCTCTTTGGCGTCCCGCACAGCGAGGTCGATCTCTTCGGGAGTGACCAAGCAGCGCGCGCCGTCATGAACCGCGATCCATTGGACGTCCTGCGCGGCAGATGCGCCAGCTGCGCAGGACTGCTGGCGGGTGCTGCCGCCTGAAACGGTTACAAAAGGTTTTTTCAGGCATTTCTGCGCCGAAAGGACTATGGCCTCTTCCTCCTCTGGACGCAGGACGATCACAACAGAATCAACTTCCTTTGCGGACTGAAAGGCTGCAAGCGTCCATTCCAGGGCCGGTTTTCCGCACAGCGGAAGATGCATCTTCGGCTTACCCATACGGGAAGAATTTCCTGCGGCCACGATTACTGCGCAGCATTTTTCCTTCATGTTATCGCTCCTCATAGAAAAGCTGCTTTAAGAATCCTTAAAACAGCCTTTTTCGTCTTTATTCTTCTTCCGCAATTTCATCCACCAAAGCCAAAAGCTGCTTCACACGGCGCTCCGGGTCACGCCGCGTGTCCTGCAGAAGTTCGGAATCATCCCGCAGGTTCCCCCACACGGAGTACCTCCCGTCATCCTGCACTACGATCTCCAATTCGTCATATTTCCGATAGGTATCCACCGAAAAGCCTTCTATAGCTGAAAATAGCAGCTCCGCCGCTTTCAACCGATTGACGCCTCGGATCCACATGCGTTCCATCTTACCATTTTTCCTTCTTCGTAAATTTATATTTTACCAGCCATTCAGGCCGGATCTCCTCCAGAACTACCTGAGGAGTTTCATACTGCCATGGCCGTCTCTGTTCCTTCAGATCGGCTATGGCGGTATCCAAATGCCTCTGCGTGATCTCCGTGTCCGCAGAGATCGAGGACGCTATCTTCGTGTAATCGGTATTCTGCGTATATTTGAGATAAAACATGAAATCGGCCCACACCCGGTATTCCGTCAGTTTGACATATTGTTTCGGCACATTCAGGGTAAGAAGAACGCTGCTGGATATGCAGCCGCCGGAATATTTTCTGTGGTATTTCAAGCAGCCGAACACAGGGCATTCACAGGAAAGACCCAGAATATCGATGAGGGCCTGGTACTCCTTTGCAAAGCTTATGCTCTTATATGCGCGGTACACCTTTCCGGATTTGAGAATATTCAGCACTTGAGTGGATTGGTATGTTACGACTTTGATAAAAATTCCTCCCTTTCAATTCATAGACGCCCAGTTGAATAAGAACATATCCGGTCTTCCCTGTATTTTAGCCTTAGTGAGATACCTGCGCAGAATCGCGATATTATCGAATCCTGTTTCCCCGTAATAGGCTTCCGCGATACCGCCCGCGATGCAGCCCACTGTATCCGTATCGCATGTAACGCTCAAGACATTCCGTATGCAGCTTTCCCAGTCGCTGCTCTCCAGAAAACAGCGTACCGCCAGAGGCACTGTTTTATTGCAGCGTATGTCGAATTTGGAAAAGGGCCGGCGAAAACACAGAGACGTATCCACATTATAGCCGTAGCACCGTCGCATATACGAAGCGATCTCTCTTTTGCTGCAGCCGTTCCGTGCCAAATAGACGCATACGGCCGTCGCCTCAGCGCCCTGCATCCCATCCGGATGATTATGTGTGCATGAGGCGCTTTCTCTTGCCTCCCGTTTGACATCCTCCAGGGTTTCAAAATGCTCCCCTATAAAACCTACGCGCATGGCAGAACCATTGCCATAGCTGTTATAGGGCTTGTGGGCAGGATCGTTCAGCCATTTCTTGAACATGGTCCCGTACCCGGCGGAAGGATATTTCTTCCCCAGCTCCGTATAAGCCGCCCGATAGGAATATCCGCCAAGAACAGCATATTTGGTAGCGATCGACATCACCGTATCGTCCGTAAAAAAGCAATCGTCTGCAAAAAGCTCCACCGTTTTGGGATTGAATCCCTTAGGCTTGCTGAATTCAAATCGAGAACCGGCAATGTCTCCTAAAATCGAGCCAAACATACTATTCCTCCCAGAAAACAAACTACTTAGAATAGTATACTAAATTTTAAGGGATTTTCCAAGGTGTTTGTCGAAAAAACAACGATCAGCCGTTTTCCTTACAACTGGGCCTGGCCATTGATGGTAAGATGGAAGGAAAGCCCTAGGCGGTCCGCTGCTTTCCGGCATAAGGTCATCCGATCCAGAAAGATCTCAAAATAATCGATCACAGGAGAAATCTCTGTATCCAGCTTCAAATTCAAAATCAGCGATTTGTGATCTGCCGACAATTCAGCGCTGCTTTCTTCAACGGCATAGTTTACACGGTCATGGATATCAAAGGTCGCAATATCCCTATTCCGTACACGGCTGCGGCGCACATCGGTTTTATCCCCCAAAATCAGCGCCGCAGCGATTTCCGTTACAGGAAAAGCCGTTCCCTCATCGTGGTTTCCGATAGCGCTTATAACAGCAGAGATTTCATCCGGCTCGGCTCCCAAATGATCCAATACGCGAAAAGCCATCAGAGCCCCGCTCTGCGCGTGATTATAGCGGTTTACCACATTTCCGATATCATGCAGATAACCTGCGATCCAAGCCAATTCTGCGGTCCTTTCGGGATAGCCTAAGTCCAGAAGAAGCTTTCTGGCAAAGTGGGCGACTTTTGTCACATGGGCAAAGCTATGCTCTGTATACCCAAGAGAACCCAGCATCTCATCCGCCCATGCAATATATGTGTGAACCTCTCGGCTCTGCTGTACGCTTTCTATTGTTATCATTTCGCATATCCCCTTTTCGTTTATCTGCCGGCTCTATCTGAAGCAGCGCTCTGCTTCTTTACTGCTTGTCCCATAATGCTCCCTGTTAAATACAGGAAAGGTCCATATCGTTCTTTTGTCTTCTTGTCGGAAAAGGCCGTTAATCCGTATATTTCCCGCCAGGTAAAGCTATGGGTGACATCCAATGTATACGCGCAAGGCGGTGCCGATCGGGAAGCAGCGGCGACCAGGCCCTGCTGCAGCAGGCGCAGCTCAAGGCGCGGGACATTCTGCGCGCGGCTGACGCTCAGGCGACGGCGCACATTGAAAAGGCGAAAGAGGACGCCGCGGCCATTGTGGCCCAAGCAAAGGTGGAAAAGAGCAAAGCGAAGGCGGGGCTGGCGGAGTCCGCCGACGGCATTGCGGCCAGCATCGCCGTGCTGAAGGCGCAGCTTGCGGCGGTGGATGCCAAGATACTGGCGGCGACGGGCGATCTGCAGAAAGCCACCGACGGCATCACCGCCGCGCTGGGCAATACCGAGCGCAGCCTATCCTCGCTTGGCGCGCAGGTGGAGCGTTTCCCTGAAAATGCGCCCGCCGCACAGCCGCAGCCGGCCCAACCGGCAGCGCCCCCAGCGCCGCAGGAGCCCGCTCCGGCCCGTGAATACGCTGTGCAGGAGCATGCGGCGTACCCTGTACGGGAGGGGCGGAGCGTTCGGGACGGGGCGGTTCCCGCTTTTGCGCCGGACAGCGAATACGACCGATATGTGCGCGCCCGCAGGGAAGAAGACGCCTATTACAGCGCTCTGCGCCGCGTGCGCTATGAAGATGAACTGCGCGACCGTTTTTATGAAGAGGAACGGCTTCGTCAGGAGGCCCTGCGCCGCATACGCTACGATGAAGCGCTGCGGGAACAGGAGTACGCGCGCCGCTGCGGCCCGGACCATCGCGCGCCTTATGCGGCCGCGCCGGAGGGCGGTTATCCTTTGTATGCATCCCGGAGGGACGACCGGTTTGACCGAGCGCCCGCCCTGGGGCGTGACGGAGGAGCGGCCGTTGTGCAGGCGAGAGAGGCGGATCTCCCGCAGACAGCGGCCGCCGGACGGCACGCTGCAGTCCAGCAGCCCATGGCGCCCATGCCGTCCTCTGTGCCGCCCGCGGCAGAGGAACCGCAGCAGGAGCTGCAGCCGCCGGCCTTTGAAGCCTCCCGCCCACGCTACCGCGCAACGAATGGCAGGCCGCTGCCGGGGCGCAACGTAACGCCTCAGGGAGACAGGCCCGCCGTCCTGGAGGAGCAATACGACGCGGTCCAGCACGCGGCTCGCGGCGTTGCGCCGGGCAATGCGCCTTATGATATTCCGGAAGCGCCGGCGCAGCCCGTGGTGCAGAAGGTGGAGATCCCGCAGGTGCCGCCGAAGGAGCCGCCGGAATCCGGCTCACAGATCCCGTTTGGAAAACCGCATGCACCGCGTGCCATGCCGTTTGCCCCGTTTGACCCCTATACGCCCCATACCGCGCCCTATATCGAACCGGACGCGGAGGCGGCCCGCATTTTGAACACGCCGCCGCCCCCGCCGCCGCGTGGGACGGAGGCGAAACAGCCCTATGTGCCGCAGCCCACGCCGATCGCGCCCAGCGTTCCGTTGTCGGGACCCTATGCCAGGCCGTCCGCCGCGGCGGTGGCGGGCACGCCGCAGGCGCAGCCTGCGCCCGCGCGCACCGAAGAGCCTGTGATCATCCCTTATTCCGCGCCCATCCCTCCGATGGGAAGTAAGGCGGATGCGGGAGAAGCGGCCCCTGCTTCAACGGCCCGGAAGGGGGAGGCTTCCCCGGCGGCGCCTGTATCCGGGCAGAAGAAGCCGGAAATGCAGCGCGCGCAGGAGCCTTCTGCACCGTCTGTGGGAGCTGCCGCGAAACCTCCGGTGTTCACTGCGCCGCGCGGCCAGCAAAAGCAGGGGTCCGCGCTGTCGGACGACCTGCTGGCCAATTTGAACGCGCTGCTCAACGGAGGGCAGGAACCGTAAGGCCGTCCGGGCCGAAGCCTTAAAATAAGGGCAACACCGCACAATTCTAAGTGTCGAATCGCGCCGGCAGATTTTTTGGCAGGTTAAACA
>URRG01000094.1 GCA_900550095.1 uncultured Oscillospiraceae bacterium | reverse complement strand
CAAAAAGGACCAGATTGCAACTGCCCGCTCTTTGGGCCTGTCTAAGATCGGCGACGTTTCCGTTCAGCCGGATAACGAGCAGACCAAAGGCAAGGTGGCCAAGATTATCCACCTCATCGAGGTAAAGAACGCGTAAGGAGGTGCGAGCACATGAAATTGCATGAATTAGCTGCGGTCCCCGGTTCCACTCAGGACTCTAAGCGGATCGGCAGAGGCCACGGTTCCGGCTGGGGAAAGACTGCCGGCAAGGGCCATAAGGGCCAGAAGGCCAGGGCTGGCAGAGGAATGCGTCCTGGTTTTGAAGGCGGCCAGATGCCCCTTCAGAGACGTCTTCCCAAGAGAGGCTTCAATAATATTTTTGCCAAGACCATCGTTGCCGTCAATGCGGGCGTTCTCAATAAGTTTGAGGATGGTTCCGTGGTGGATACACAGGCTTTGATCGATGCAGGCATCGTGAAGAAGTGCTGTGACGGTGTTAAGATTCTCAGCAACGGCAAACTGGAGAAAAAGCTCACTGTCAAGGTAAGCGCCTTCTCTGCGGGAGCCAAGCAGAAAATTGAGGCTGCAGGTGGGAAGGCCGAGGTGATCTGAGTTGTTCAAGACCATTAAAAACGCTTGGAGCATCCCAGATCTCAGAAAAAAAATCCTTTTCACTCTGCTTGTCATTATCGTATTCCGGTTTGGTTCTGTAATCCCTGTTCCCTTTCTGGACGCAGAAGCGCTGCGGGCTCTGATGGATTCTGTTATGGGCAACAATAACGGTACCGCTCTGAGCTACCTGGATATGCTTTCCGGCGGCGCTTTCTCTAATGCAACGCTCTTTGCCATGGGCGTCAGCCCCTATATCAACAGCTCTATTATCATGCAGCTGCTGACGGTGGCTATCCGTCCTCTGGAAAGACTGGCGAAAGAAGGGGAAGAGGGCCGCAAGAAGATCGCTACGATCACCCGGTATGTCACCGTTATCCTGGGCCTCATCCAGGGCACGGCGTACTATTTCTACCTGCGCAACAGCAGTGTTGACGGGCAGAACATCGTTCTCTACAGAGACGGCGGTTCCGGGGTATTTGTAGCCTTCATCATCATCCTCGCCTTCACAGCCGGAACGGCTTTGATGATGTGGATGGGCGAGCAGATCAACCAGAAGGGCATCGGAAACGGTATCTCCATCCTGCTGTTTGCAGGCATCGTGGCGCGTCTCCCCTCCACCTTCAACATGCTGGCGGAATTTTTCAATCTCGCCATTCAGAGCCCGGGCACGAGCGGTCAGTACTTTGTATTTGTCCCGCTGTTTGTGATTCTGTTCCTGGCTGTTATCTGGATCATCGTATTCATGCAGGATTCCGAAAGAAGGATCCCTGTGCAGTACGCAAAGCGTGTTGTGGGCCGGAAGATGTACGGCGGCCAGAGCAGCCATATTCCGATCAAGATTGCGATGTCCGGCGTTATGCCGATCATTTTCGCAAGCTGTATCCTTTCTATTCCCAGCACCATCGAGATGTTCATGGGAGGAAATGTAAGCGGCTTCTGGGCAGGCTTCTTTGATGCCTTCTCTCCCAACGGCTGGCTTTACAGTGTGCTGTATTTCCTTCTGATCATCATGTTCTCGTATTTCTATCTCACGATCCAGTATAATCCTGTGGAAATGGCCAATAATCTTCGTCAGAACAATGGCACGATTCCGGGCATCCGTCCCGGTAAGCCCACTTCGGATTTTATCGCCAAGATCCTCTCCAAGATTACGCTGATCGGCGCGTTGTTCCTGGCGCTGATCGCTTTGTTGCCGATCGTTTACGCTGCGCTGACCGGTATGAGCGGCCTCTCTTTGGGCGGCACCTCTATCCTGATCATTGTGGGTGTTGCGCTTGAGACCATGAAACAGATGGAGTCTCAGATGCTCATGCGGCATTATAAGGGATTCCTTGACTGATAGGAGGACGAATGATGAATCTGATTCTTCTTGGTGCTCCCGGTGCCGGAAAAGGCACCCAGGCAGAAATTATCTGCGAGACCTATAAGATCCCTGCGATATCCACAGGGAATATCATTCGTGAGGCGCTGAAAAGCGGCACGGAGATGGGGCTGAAGGCGAAATCCTATATGGATGCCGGCCAGCTGGTTCCCGATGAGGTTGTCATTGGAATCATCAAAGACCGCCTCGCTCAGGACGACTGCAAAAACGGCTTTATCCTGGACGGATTCCCCCGCACCATTCCCCAGGCCGAGGCTCTGGACAAAATGGGCATCGTCATCGACAAGGTCGTCGATATTGAGGTGCCGGACGAGAAGATCGTTCAGCGTATGTCCGGACGCCGTGTCTGCGAAACTTGCGGCGCATCCTACCACCTGCTGTATAAAAAGCCCGAGGTGGAGGGAGTGTGCGGCAAATGCGGAGGCACCCTGATTCAGCGCAAGGATGACCACCCCGACACAGTTAACGCTCGTTTGAAGGTCTATCATGAACAGACGGAGCCTTTGAAGGCCTATTATTCTGCTCAAGGTAAACTCTCCATCGTGGAAGGGCAGGAAGAGGTAGCGGATACTACGAAACTGACTCTTGCCGCATTGAAAGCGTGATCGCATGATAGTACTCAAAACGAAACGCGAACTTGCCGCTATGCGGGATGCAGGCAGGATCGCTGCGCGGGCTCTCCGGGTAGCCGGAGAAGCGGTCGAGCCGGGTGTTTCCACCTGGGAGATCGACCGGATCGCACGCCGCTATATCGAGGAGCAGGGGGCTATCCCCACGTTCCTCGGTTACGGCGGATTCCCGGCCAGCGCTTGTATATCCGTGAACAATGTGGTTGTCCATGGCATACCGAGCAAGAATGTGATCGTCCGGGAGGGCGATATTGTGAGCATCGATATCGGCGCTACCTATGAAGGCTTCGTGGGGGATAATGCTTTTACGTTTCCCTGCGGCAAGGTGTCTGCGGAAGCGGAAGCCTTGATGAAAGCCACACAGGAAAGTCTCTATGAGGGAATCAAGGCCGCACAGGCCGGAAACCGGGTAGGAGATATCGGCAGCGCGGTGCAGCGGTATGTCGAAGCTCGCGGTTACTCAGTGGTACGAACCTTTGTCGGCCACGGAGTAGGCGCGAAGATGCATGAAGATCCAAGCGTACCGAATTACGGCACACCGGGAAGAGGTGTGCGCCTGTTGCAGGGCATGACCATTGCCATTGAGCCCATGATCAACGCCGGCGTGAGCGGAGTGAAAACTCTTTCCGACGGCTGGACCACCGTGACGGCGGATGGAAAGCTTTCCGCCCACTTTGAACACAGCATTGCAATCACCTCCGACGGCCCTGTCATCCTGACGCTGCCGGACTGAGGAGGACGATCATGGATTTCATAAGAGGATCCGTCGTCCGCGCGAGGGCAGGACGGGATAAGGATGGTTTTTTTGTGGTTTTGGAGAGGAAGGGATCTTTTGCTTTCATCTGTGATGGAAGAAGGCATTCTCTCCTGCATCCGAAAAAAAAGAACCTGCTGCATCTCACCCTGACCAGGAATGTGCTGGACGAAGGTTCAATGGAAACTGACCGTGCAATCCGAAAAGCTCTCGGCTCCTATGCGCCGACAGGCGCAGAAGACCGTGTTCCGTTAGAGGAGGGTTCATAAATGTCGAAACAGGACGTAATTGAGACTGAAGGTACCGTAGTGGAAGCTCTTCCCAACGCAATGTTTATGGTAGAGCTCCCGAATAAACACCAGGTGTTGGCTCATATTTCCGGAAAGCTGCGCATGAATTTCATCCGCATCCTGCCGGGCGACAAGGTCACCATAGAGCTTTCTCCCTATGATCTGACCAGGGGCCGTATCACATGGCGTTCAAAATAAGCTTATAAAAGGGCGCGGCGTGCACCGCACGGGGAACGCACCCATGATTCGCTGAAGGAGGGCGCACAAATGAAAGTAAGACCTTCTGTAAAGAAAATTTGCGAGAAGTGCAAGATTATCAAGCGCAAGGGCAAAGTCATGGTAATCTGCGAGAATCCGAAGCATAAGCAGCGCCAGGGTTAAGGCGCATAACAGTATTTGGAGGTGCAACCATAATGGCGCGTATATCCGGTATCGATCTCCCCAGAGATAAACGCATCGAGATCGCTCTTACCTATATTTATGGCATCGGCCGCAAGACTGCCACCGACATCTGCGCAGCTACCGGCGTAAATCCCGACATCCGCGTGCGGGATCTCACGGAGGACGATGCAGCGAAGCTCAGAGAGTATATCGACCACAACTGCCGCGTGGAAGGCGATCTTCGCCGCGATGTTGCTTTCGATATCAAGAGACTGATTGAAATCGGTTCCTATCGTGGTCTGCGTCATCGCAAGGGCCTCCCCGTAAGAGGCCAGCGTTCCAAGACGAACGCCAGAACCCGCAAGGGCCCCAGAAAGACCATGGCTAACAAGAAGAAATAAGTAGGGAGGGGTTTTAAGATGGCAGCACAGAAAGGTGCGAAAAAAGGAACAACTGTCCGCCGGCGTCGTGAGCGCAAGAACGTTGACCGCGGTGCGGCGCACATTCAGTCCACATTCAACAATACGATCGTAACCATTACCGATACCCAGGGCAACGCGATTTCCTGGGCGAGCTCCGGTGAGCTGGGCTTCCGCGGCTCCAGAAAATCCACCCCCTTCGCAGCGCAGACTGCAGCCGAAACTGCGGCCCGGATTGCGATGGATCATGGAATGAAGAGCGTAGAGGTCTATGTCAAGGGCCCGGGCGCAGGCCGTGAGGCCGCGATCCGTGCGCTGCAGGGCGCCGGTCTGGAGGTCAGCATGATCAAAGATGTTACCCCCATTCCCCACAACGGATGCCGTCCTCCCAAGAGAAGACGTGTATAATTTTGTTTAAGGAGGAAACGAGCAATGGCGAAAAATATGCAGCCGATCCTGAAAAGATGCAAGGCTCTGGGAATCAGCCCCACCGTTCTGGGTATCAATAAGGAAACCAGACGCAACCCGAAGCAGGGCAGAAGAAAGCAGAGCGAATATGCGATCCAGCTGAATGAAAAGCAGAAGGCCAAGTTTATCTACGGCGTTCTGGAAAAGCAGTTCCGGCATTATTATGAGATGGCCACCAAGATGGAAGGCGTGACCGGTGAGAATCTGCTCCGCCTTCTGGAAAGAAGACTGGATAACGTGGTCTATCGCCTGGGCTTTGCCAACAGCAGAAGAGAAGCCCGCCAGATGGTCTGCCACGGCCATATCACAGTGAACGGCAAGCGTGTGGATATCCCCTCCTATCAGGTGTCTGTGGGCGAAGTGATCTCCATCCGTGAGAAGAGCCGCGGTTCCGAGCATGTAAAGCAGATTCTGGAAAAGAATGCAGCTACCATGATTCCCAAGTGGCTGGAGCTGAACAGAGAAAACCTGGAGGCAAAGGTAGTTGCCCTCTCTGAAAGAAGCGACATTGATTTCGATATCAATGAAACCCTCATCGTCGAGTTGTACTCCAAGTAATGCAGTTTTTTAAACAGCATTCAAGACGCCATAGCAAAGAAGTTTGCTTTTGCATGAAGTGCATGAAGGAGGTTCGCTAATGATCGAGATAGAGAAGCCTAAAATTGACACGGAAGAACTTTCTGCTGACGGCACCTACGGTAAATTTGTCGTGGAACCTCTGGAGAGAGGCTATGGCACCACCCTGGGCAACTGCCTGCGGCGTGTGCTGCTCTCCTCTCTCCCGGGCGTGGCGGTCACATCCATTAAGATCGACGGTGTTCTTCATGAATTTTCCACCATTCCCGGTGTAAAGGAAGACGTTACCGAGATCGTACTGAACATCAAAGGCCTTACAGCCAAGCTGCACTGCGACGGCCCCAAAACTGTCGAAATCTGCGCGGAAGGCCCCTGCGATGTTACGGCGGATTCCATCAAATGCGACAGCGAGGTGGAGATCCTGAATCCAGAGATGCATATTGCAACTCTTGGAGAAGGGGCCAAGCTGTATATGGAGCTGACCCTGGATAAAGGCCGCGGCTATGTTCCCGCCGAGCGGAACAAGCAGAATATGCAGAACCCTGTAATCGGGGAGCTGCCGGTCGATTCCATCTATACGCCGGTCTATAAGGTGAATTACAATGTGGAACCCACCCGTGTGGGCCAGAGCATCGATTATGACAAGCTCACCCTTGAGGTGTGGACCAACGGCGTCATCGGCGCACAGGAAGCCGTTTCCCTGGCCGCTAAGGTTCTTACCGAGCACCTGAACCTCTTTGTGGATTTGTCCGATAAGGGCAGCAGCACCGAGATTATGGTGGAGAAGGACGATAAGGGCAAGGAAAAAGTGCTTGAGATGACTATTGAAGAGCTGGATCTTTCCGTCCGTTCCTTCAACTGTCTCAAGCGCGCCGGTATCAACACGGTGGAGGATCTGATCAACAAGTCCGAAGAGGACATGATGAAGGTCCGAAATCTGGGACGCAAGTCTTTGGAAGAAGTCGTCTGGAAGATGGCCTCTCTTGGGTTCAGTCTTCGCAAAGACGACGAATAAGCATCAGACCCCACACACAACGAGGTAAAGGAGTGACATTCGATGCCCGGAACCAGAAAACTGGGGAGAGCTACCAGCCACAGGACCGCTATGCTGAGAGCGCTGGTTACTTTCCTGCTTGAGAACGGCAAGATCGAAACAACTGTTACTCGCGCCAAGGAGGTTCGTTCCTTGACCGAGAAAATGATAACGATTGCGAAAGAGGATAACCTGCATAACCGCCGTCTTGTCCTGGCCTTTGTGACCAAGGAAGACGCAGTGAATAAGCTGTTTACCGAAATCGCTCCCAAATATGCAGACCGCAACGGCGGCTATACCCGTATTACCAAGCTGGGGCCCCGCCGCGGAGACGCCGCTGAAATGGCGATCATCGAGCTGATCTGAGACGGCGCAAAGACTCCAGGCGAGTCTGTTAAAGGCTTAAGATTAGTTTTCTGCATGAAAGAAAAAGAGCCGCTTCCTGCAAAAGGGAGCGGCTTTTTTTCTGTTTTATCCGATGAACCGTGCAATCCCGGCGGAAATATGCTATACTGTAAAAGAAAATCTTGCAGGATGCATATAAAGAAGAGCCAGAATCGTCAGGAGACGGCAGAGCTGTTTCAGGAAAGCGGCGAAAGGCAGGGATTTCGTCCCGGTGCAGCTGTCTTTGTATGCGGGAAAATCGCCTGCGGCTGTTTTGGCCGCTTCACAGGGAGCCCGAGCGTTTTCCAAATTGATGGCCGGGCAGACATAAAGCTGTCGGGTCGATCTTTTGGTATGACGGGGTTGTACAAGAAACAGGCTTGAGGGAAAAAAGAGGGCGGGGTTCAGAGCTTGGGATCCTGCCCGGAGATTTCTGTGTCTGCCGGATGCCGGCTTGCTGCGATGAAACGGGATATGGCTGTGGATAATGCCTCGGTTTTGCGGGGCTTGAGGGGGATTTGTATGGCGGCAAAAAGTGATTTTTCCAAGGGGAGCGTAGCTGGCAATATCATGAGCCTTGCCGTGCCTATGACGCTGGCACAGCTTGTAAACGTTCTCTATAATGTTGTAGACCGCATTTACATTGGCCGAATGCCTGAAAACGCTACCCTGGCCATGACAGGCCTTGGAGTATGCTTTCCCATTATCACTATGGTTATCGCTTTTGCCAATCTCTTCGGGATGGGCGGCGCTCCGCTGTGTACTATAGCCCGCGGCAGAGGAGACCAAAGGGAAGCGGAGAGCATTATGGGGAATTCCTTTATTCTTCTTCTCATTTCCGGGGCAGTCCTGACGATGGCGGGACTGCTTCTGAAAGGGCCTCTTTTGTATGCTTTTGGCGCCAGCGCCGAAACCTTTCCGTTCGCAGATCAGTATATCACGATCTATCTCTGCGGCAGTATATTTGTAATGATCAGCCTTGGGATGAACAGCTTCATCAACAGCCAGGGCTTCGG
>URRG01000093.1 GCA_900550095.1 uncultured Oscillospiraceae bacterium | reverse complement strand
ACCCAGCTGATCGGCGACGTAGGGGTGAATTTTCTTCTTCCCATCTGGTCCATGGCCAATGTGGCGCAGGGCGGGGCGGCTCTGGCCGTCTATTTCAAAACCAGGGACGCAAAGCTGAAATCCATCGCGGCTCCGGCTTCGCTTTCCTGTCTTCTGGGGATCACGGAGGCCGCTATTTTCGGCGTAAACCTGCGTTTGGTCAGGCCTTTTATCGCTGCCGCCGCCGGCGGAGCGCTGGGAGGCGGTTTCGTTGTGCTGACGAAGGTGGGGATGCGCGGCATCGGAGTGACCGGTCTTCCCGGGATTGCGATAGTTGAACAAAATTCGATTTTGATGTATTGTATTGGTATGGCGATTTCCTTTGCGGTTTCTTTTGCAGCGGCATGGCTGCTGGGGTTTAAGGACGCGAAGGATTGACCTCTCACCGGCCGGGCGGGCCGGAGCCTTGCGGCTTTTACCCAAAAGTAAGGAACAGTGAACATGCAGATCAAAGATATAGCCAGGCTGGCCGAGGTGGCCCCTTCCACCGTTTCCCGGGTGCTGAACGGCTCCGGGTATGTGAGCGCGGAGGTGCGCGCGAGAGTGGAGAAGGTTATCGCCGATACAGGCTATGTGCCCAACAGCATTGCGAAATCCCTGAAGGCCAAGAAAAGCAGGACCATAGGGGTCATCATACCAAGGATCGCTTCTTTTTCGATGGCGTCGGTGATCGAAGCCGTCACCCGGGAATGCGAGGCGGCGGGCTACGAGGTGTTTCTGGCCAACACGACCCTGCGGGCGGAAAAGGAGCTCAGCTTTCTGCAGGCTTTTGCCAGGCGGCAGATCGACGGCGTGGTGATGATGAGCGTAAAAATCACGCCGGAGCATGTGCGGCTTATTGAATCCCTCGATTTTCCCGTCGTGGTGGTGGGCCAGCAGTATCCGGGCCTTTGCTGTGTGACCCACGACGACCGGGAGGTGGCGGAAATGGCCACTTCCGAGCTTCTGGCCGCGGGCCGCCGGAGGATTGCTATGCTGAACGTTTCTCTGAACGACGATTCCGTCCGCGGAGAGAGGGCCCAGGGCTACAGGGACGCTTTGGAAAAGGAGGGGCTTCCCTTTCTTCCGGAGCGGGTGGCGTACGGGGACTTTACCATTTCCTCAGGCAAACGATGTATGCAGGAGATATGGGAACGCTGCCCGGAAAAGCCGGATGCGGTTTTCTGCGTTTCAGACCGTATGGCGGTGGGCGCCGCCCAATATCTGAAAGGGCTGCATGTGCGGATCCCGGAGGAATGCGCCCTTGTGGGGATCGGGAACGATGAAATTTCCCGGTTTACGTATCCCAGCCTCTCCAGCGTGGAATATTACTACCATGAGATGGGGACAAAGGCCGCAAAGCTCGTTTTGGATGGGATCGAGCATGGAAAGAGCCCGGAAGGCGTGTGGTATATCGGGTATTCTCTCGTCCGCCGGGACAGCTTCTGATGTGCTGAAATCTTTTTGCGGAAAAGGAGGTTCCCCGTCATCCTCTTAGGATTGGATGGGATATGTTTTGCAGGAAATACCGTCCCGCAGGGAATGGCTCCAAAGGGAGCGGGATGCCAGGGAGTCGTTTCGGGAAAAGCATCCTCCCGAAAGGGATCCCTTCAGGCAGAGATTTCATTTGATGCCGCCTTGCGGCTATTTGAACGACCCGAACGGCCTCTGTTTTGTTCGCGGCCTTTACCACGTGTATCACCAGTATTCCCCCTTCAGCCCCTGGGGAGAGGGAGGGAAGCTCTGGGGCCATTTTGAAACGGCGGATTTTGTGTCCTGGCGGCGTCGCTCGCCGGCCGGCGTTCCGGATACCCCCTGGGACAGAGACGGCATGTATTCCGGCTGCGCTCTCCCTGAAAGGGAGGGTGTCCGGTTTTATTACACGGGAAATGTGAAGAAGCCGGGCGATTTTGATTATATCCGCAGAGGGCGCGAGCATAATCTGATAGGGTCTTTTTCCAGAGATGGAACCTGTCTGGAGGGAAAAAGGCTTTTGCTGCGCAACGGAGGCTATCCTGCGGATATGACGCTGCATGTGCGCGATCCCAAGGTGTGGAGGGAAGAGGGGCGGTACTATATGGTCCTCGGGGCCAGAAGCCGGGAAGACAGGGGTCTCGTTCTTCTGTACTTCTCCGAGGACGGCTGGAGGTGGAAGCTTTCAGGCCGTTTTTACGCATCCTTCCCGCTGGGATACATGTGGGAATGCCCGGATTTTCTCCGCTTCGGCGAAAAGGAGTTCCTTCTTTTCTGCCCTCAGGGCCTGAAGCCCCAGGGAGAGCGCTTTCATAACGGGGATACCTGCGGCTATGCGGAGCTGCTTCGGGATTTTCGCCGCGGCGGCGGCATCGGGGCTTTTGAAGAATTGGACAAAGGATTCGACTTTTACGCGGCGCAGACGTTTGCAGGCACGGGAGAAAGAAAAATACTGCTGGGGTGGATGGGGCAGCCCAAGCCTTTTGAAAATCCCACCGTTTCTTACGGCTGGCAGCATTGCCTGAGCCTGCCCAGAGAGCTTTTCCTCCGAAAGGGGAAGATCTGGCAGGAGCCCCTCCGGGAGCTGGAGGCCTTACGGGGCCCTAAGGAGAGCGGGAACCTCGCGCAGGGAGAGGGAATACCCCTTCCGGGTATATGCTTTGAAGCCTTCCTCTATCCGGGAAAAGGGGCGTTCCATATAGCTTTCCGGCAGGATGCGGAGCTTTTATATAACGGAGAGGCTTTGACCCTGCGGCTGGGAGAAAGCGGCTTTGGCCGGGAAGAGAGGAGCTGCCGCTTTTCAGGGATTTCCTTTCTGCGGATTTTCAGCGACGTTTCCTCTCTGGAGATTTTTGTGGAGGGAGAGGTTTTCAGCTCCAGGCTGTATGAAGCCCGCGGTGGAGACGGCGCCCTGCTGCGGATGCTTTCCGGTTCCTGCCGGTGGGAGATCTATCCTCTGCGCCCTTTCCGCTGGGAAGAGGAGTAGCATGCCGGCCCAAGCCTTGGGAAGACGTTTGTTTTCCTGTCCTGTGCGCTTTGCGCTTGACGCTTTACAGCTTCTATATCTAATTGACGCTTGAGGCGTTGGGCGGCTTGCTCCGCCCGGGCCTTTCGGAGTAATTGCCGGATGAAAAGGAGAGAAAGACTATGAGAGAATTTGAGTATGTGATTACGGATCCGGTAGGGCTTCATGCCCGCCCGGCCGGGATGCTGGTAAAAAAGGCAATGGAATTCCCCGAAGTGGATATACGGCTTCAAAAGGGGGAAAAAACCGCGGACGCCAAGCGGCTTTTCAGTGTTATGAGCCTGGGCGCGAAACAGGGAGATTCTCTGCGGATCCTTCTGGAAGGCGGAGAAGAAGAAAAGGCGGAAAAGGCTTTAAAGGAGTTCTTTTCTTCCGGGCTCTGACACTGACAACACTGCGGAAAGGCCTCTCCGTCGGCTGAAAAGCCTGAGGGAGAGGCTTTTCCTGCTTTTTAATGGAAAGAAAAGGTGAACATTCTATGAAGAAAGCCCCATTTCATTTACAAACAATGGAGAAATGATTACAATAAGATACGAATGGGAGGCGGAAAGATGGCGATTTCCAAAATGATGGCGCTGGCCCTGCGGGCTCTTTCCTATGCGGAGCCTGCGGGCAGGGACTACCGCCTGGAGAGGATTTTTCAGAGCCTCACACATCCCTCCCTGCCTCTTTTATATACGGTGTGGGAACATCATGTCCTTTCAAGAGACGGATATGAAGTCCCCATGCGTATTTTTTATCCTAAGGCCATGTGTTCGGAAGAGGTGCTGCTCTTTTTCCATGGGGGCGGCTGGGTCTCGGGGACGATCGACACCTATTCAAAAACCTGCGCCGATCTGGCGGAGGCCGTAGGCCGCCGGGTGGTTTCCGTGGATTACCGTCTTGCCCCGGAGCATCCTTTTCCTGCGGGCTTGGAGGACTGTTATGCCGCCGCCAGGGAACTTTTTCTCCGCAGCGATTTGTTCCATGGGGGTGTGCCCGGAGTGATACTGATCGGGGACAGCGCGGGCGGGAACCTTTCCGCGGCTGTGAGCCTGCTGGCGGCGGCCAGAGGGGAATTCCGAGTGGAGAGACAGATCCTCATCTATCCGGCCGTATATTATGATTATACGGGCGCTTCCCCTTTTCCCTCCGTGCGGGAAAACGGGGAAGGGTATCTTCTCACTTCGGAAAAGATCCAGGAATATATGGAGCTGTACAGCCCCGATCCGCAACTGAGGAAAAGTCCCTATGTGGCCCCGATTTTGGCGCCGGAGCTTTCCGGGCAGCCGGAAACGCTGATCGTCACCGCTGAATACGACCCCCTTCGGGATGAAGGGGAGGCTTTTGGAGAAAAACTCAGAAAGGCCGGCTGTACCGTCTGGGTGAAACGGTTCCCGGATATGCTTCACGGCTTTTTTTCTCTGCCGGCGCGGTTTGCACCCGTGCGCCTGTGTCATGCCTATATCAAACGTTTTTTAGACGGAACCATTGGAGAGATGGAGAATGCGGGAAAAGCAGGTTCATAATTATACGTGGAAGCGGCTGGACAACGCGGCGAAGATCTTCCCGGCTGCCGCCAGCGGGACAGATACGCAGGTGTTTAGGTTTTCCTGTGTGCTGAGAGATGCGGTCTGTGAAAAGGATCTTCAGAAGGCGTTGGAAAGGACGCTTTCCTCCTTTGGAGTATACCGCTATGTTATGAAACGGGGCTTTTTTTGGTATTATCTGGAGGAATGCGGCGCGATCCCTGCTGTACGGGAAGAATACAAGGAGCCCTGCGGCCGCTTGTATGACAGAAATACGGGAGGCTTCCTTTTTGAAGTCACCTATTTCGGGAACCGGATCAATCTGGAGGTTTACCATGTCCTTTCCGACGGGACGGGAGCCATGCGTTTTTTGATCGCGCTGGCTGCAAGCTATATTTCCGTCCATTACGGGATTCGGGAGCCGTATCTGGAGTACGACGCCTCCCAGTCCCAAATGGCGAAGGACAGTTTTCAAAAATACAGCGAGAAAAAGAGCGGAGGGAAAAGCAGATTCCGGCGGGCATACAGGCTCAGGGGGGATACATACCCCGAGAACCGGCTGAAGATCATAACGGGGACGGCCAGCGCCGGAGAAGTGCTGGAGGAGGCTCACCGGTGGGGAGCGACTCTTTCGGTGTATCTGTGCGCTTGTATGATGGAGGCTTTGCAGGAGGAAATGCCCTACCGCAAACGGAAGCGGCCTTTGGTGATCGGGGTGCCGGTGAACCTGCGGCAGTATTTTCCTTCGGATTCAGCCCGGAATTTTTTCAGTATGACCTTTGTATCTCAGGACTGTTCTCAGGGAGCCGCGGATTTTCAGGAGCTTTTAGAAACGGCGAAGGAGAGTTTCCGGAAAAACCTGACCAAAGAGAACCTTTCCGGGGCCATTAACGGCTATATGGCGGTGGAGCGCAATGTAGCCGCCAGGGTGACTCCGCTCTTTTTAAAGGATATCTGCCTGCATTATGCATACCGTATTTCTGAAATGCGGAGCACGGCCGCTTTTTCCAATATTGGTAGGATCGATGTTCCAGAGGAGATTGCGCCCTACCTGGAATCTTTTGATATCTGCACGGCCACCGATAAGCTGCAGCTATGTACATGCACGTTTGGGGACTGTCTGAGCATGAGCTTTACATCGCCTTTTATAAGCTCGGATATAGAAAAGCATTTCTTCCGCCGTCTCACGGAAGCTGGGATCAGCGTGACGGTGGCCTCCAACGACTGCGGGAAAGAAGAGATGCCGGTCGGTACTCCTTCGGAGAAAGCGTTCTCCGGATCGGAAGACCGGGAAATGGAGGCGGCCGAATGAAATACTGCGAAAAATGTCGTGTTTCAGTAAAAGGAGGCTCCATATGCCCCCTGTGTCAGACAAAGCTGCCGGGAGAGGGGGAGCCCTCTTTATATCCGCATATATCCAGGCGGCTCAGCGGTATGAACCTTGCGTTTCGCATATTGCTTCTGATCAGCGTTGCCGCCGGAGCGGGCTGTCTGGCGTTGAACCGGATGCTTCCGGAAAGCGGCTTCTGGTCCTTGTATGTGATTTTGGGTATCCTGAGTTTTTGGATCGTTTTTCCCCTTCTTTGCCGGCACAGGGGCCGGGTTCCCCGGCTGATCGCAGAGCAGTCCGTGGTTCTTCTTCTGCTCTCTGTTTTTTGGGACGGCGTCACGGAGTGGCGCGGATGGTCGGTGTCCATGGTATGGCCCATTCTGCTTTTGTGCGCGCTGGCCTGCTCCTTCGTATACGCGAAGGCCAGGAAGCTTTTTCCTGAAGAATACGCCGTTTGCCATCTGCTGGAAGCGGTCCTCTCCGTGGTGCCGTCCCTGCTGTTTATGAGCGGCGCTTTTACCGAGGGCATCCCTTCTCTCATTGCGGGCGCTGCGGGCTTGGCTATGCTGGCGGCCTTGCTGCTTTTCGACGGGCGTGTCCTCAGGCAGGAGCTTTCCAGGCGGTTTCATATCTGAGCATAGCCGCGCTTCCCGCTGTGAAAGGCGGTTTCAGACAGATTGATTATATGAGCTCTTTAGGGTAAAGCTACGAACCGGGGAAGAAAGACCAAAAAGGATTCGTTAGAATTCACAACATTTCGGATAAGGATTTGACATCTAGAATATACTACTTTATAATGGTAGGGATGTAGGTGGAGCGCCGTTTTTTGAAAAAGGAGCGGCTTTTTGTAAGTAGTATCCGATATTCCAGGCTTTATTCTGGAGAAGCGGGGCATGTTTCAAATACCGGCGGTTTGGCCGGAGACGGAATATACTGCTGTAAGGAGGACTGTCTTTGTGTGTGAAAAGCTGCTGACAGTTGCCGTTCCGGCTTATAATGCAGAGCGATATCTCCGCAAATGCCTGAATTCTTTTTTAGAGCCTTCTTCGCTTCCGTATTTGGATGTCGTAGTGGTGGACGACGGTTCCACCGACGGCACAGCGCAGATCGCGGAAGAATTTGCGGCGGAGTATCCCGAGTCTTTTCGTTGTGTGCGCAAGGAAAACGGGGGACACGGTTCCGGGATCAATGAAGCCTTTCCTCTTGCAAAAGGAAAGTATTTTAAAGTGGTAGATGCGGACGACTGGGTCATAACGGAGAATCTTCCAAAACTTTTGGATCTGCTGAGGCGTTCTCAGGCGGATGTTTTTCTTGCGCCCTTTCATACGGTGGACATGCTTACGGGTGAAGCAAAAGCCTATCCTATAGAAGGGCCTGAACCAGGGCGCGTATATTCTCTGCAGGAGCTGTCCCGATGGTATCCTGCGGCGGCGGGCTGGTTCAGCTTCCACAGCGTTTTTTACAAACGGGCTTTTTATGAAAAACTTCATATGAAACTTAGCGAACATATTTTTTATGAGGATACGGAGTATTCGGTTTTGCCTTCTGCCAATGCAGAAACTGTAGAGGTGGGCGGCCTGTATGTTTACCAATACATGGTCGGAAACGCAAGCCAGAGCGTGTCCATAAAAAGCTATGTAAAACGGGAAAAGCATCTTGGAATGGTAATGAGCAGGCTGCTTTCTTTTTATGCCGTATACAAAGAAACGGGCCTTCCGGAGGCGGCGCTGGAGTTTATACGTATCCGGATCATGATGTTTCTGGGGACCTATGAAAAGGTGCTTCTGCTCTATCATCCGGATCGGAAATACGGCCGGGAAGAGGCGGAGCGGCTTCGTAATGGCGTAGCGCAGGCAGATCCGCAGCTGGAAATAAGGAGCCGGAAAAGGTACCGCCTTTTAAGGATACTGCATGTCCTTCGTGTAAATCCTGAATTCCTCGAAAAGATATATAGAAAAATAAAATAGCAAAGGAACTGGTGTGAAAAGTGGAAATGATGAAAGAGAGAGTTAAATCGCTGTTCCGCTATAAAAATCTTCTGTCGCAGCTTGTATCGCGGGATATCAAGCTGAAATACCGGCGGAGCTTTTTGGGATATGTATGGAGTGTGCTGACTCCGCTTTTGACCA
>URRG01000092.1 GCA_900550095.1 uncultured Oscillospiraceae bacterium | reverse complement strand
AGAGGTTCGGGAGAAAGCTTCCCGAACCTCTTTTTCTATATTTTTCTTTTACGGAGCCTTCAAGCTGTTTCGGCTCCGTATGCAAACAGTCTCTATTCTGAGAAGCACAAACACACTACCTGCCGCTATTATACTATTAAGAACCAAAATATAACCGTAAGGAGCGGTAGTATAATGCAACGTATATTTCCTATGACTCAGATGGAAAAAAACGCGAAAGCCTGGGTGGAGCGCCTGAACTGTTCCGGTTCCATGCGCCGAAGGCTTCAGGACATAGGCCTGATAGAAGGCACACGGGTGGAATGCCTTTTCCGCCGTGTCAGAGGAGGGCCGACCGCCTACCTTATTCGCGGCGCCGTTATCGCTCTCCGGCCCTCCGACTCTGACCGTATCCTTGTATCCGGGAGGCGGTCCTTATGAAGAAGCAGCTTGTCCGCCGCCTTCATCAGAAGCTCCGACCTGAAACAGAAAGACCGGAATCCCTCCTGCTGCAGAAGGACTCTCCCGACGATCTGCTGATCGCCATAGGCGGAAATCCCAACGTAGGCAAAAGCACCGTATTCAATGCTCTAACTGGTTTGAAACAGCATACGGGAAATTGGGCCGGCAAGACGGTCTCCACTGCCTGCGGAGAATGCCGGCGTTTTGGAAAACGATACATTCTGACGGATATCCCGGGAACATACTCCCTGTTTGCCCACTCTGCAGAAGAGGAAGTGGCCCGGGATTTCCTCTGCTTCGGCGGAGCGGACGCCGCCCTGATCGTCTGCGACGCCACCTGTCTGGAACGGAATTTGAACCTGGTTCTGCAGACCATGGAAATAACGCCTCATACGGCTGTCTGCATCAACCTGATGGATGAAGCTGAAAAGAGGAAAATCCGTATCGATCCTCTTTCTTTGGAAAGGCGGCTGGGCGTTCCTGTGACTACCTGCACAGCCAGAAGCGGAAAGGGCCTGGATTCCATTCTGGCTCTTCTGAAGGAAACGGCGGAACGGTCTCCCCACCCCATTCTTCCCCGTTATACAGACCCTATCGAAAAAGCCGCGGCCCTTTTAGAGCCCCTGTTCCCTCAGGACGCCGTCCCCTCCGCCCGATGGCTGAGCCTCCGCCTCTTGGAACCCGAGGAAAGCTGGACGGAACAACTCCGGCAGCATATAAAATCCCTGCCAAACCGGGAAGAGATTTATTCAGCCGCTGAAAGAGCCGGAAAGTTCCTTGCAGAGAACGGCATCTCTCCCGAGGACCTGCAGGATCAGCTCACTTCCTGCCTGGTGCGCACATCGGAGGATATCTGCTGTGAAGCCGTCCTTTCCGGGTGCTCCTGCATTTCCCCAAGAGATAAAAAAATCGACTCTATTCTGACGGGCCGGATCACGGCAGTCCCTTTCATGCTTCTGCTTTTGGCTCTGGTGTTCTGGCTCACGATCTCCGGCGCCAATGTTCCTTCCGAACTGCTTTCTCAAGGGCTTTCTTCTCTTGAAATGCAGATGACACAGTGGTTTCAGGCTATGCAGGCTCCTGCCTGGCTTACCAGCCTTCTTTTTGAAGGGATCTGGCGTGTGCTCTCCTGGGTAGTGGCGGTCATGCTTCCGCCAATGGCTATTTTCTTTCCCCTCTTCACTCTTTTGGAGGATCTGGGATATCTGCCCCGGGTGGCCTTTAATCTGGATAAACCTTTTTGCAAAGCCCACGCCTGCGGAAAACAGGCCCTTACTATGTGCATGGGCTTCGGATGCAATGCAGCGGGCGTCACAGGCTGCCGCATCATCGATTCCCCCAGGGAGCGCCTCATCGCCATACTCACAAACAATTTTGTGCCCTGCAACGGGCGCTTTCCGGCGCTGATCACTCTGATCACGATCTTTTTCACAGGCGCCAGCGTTTTCTCCGGTTTTCTCTCCGCATTGATGCTCACCGGCTTTATCCTTTTGGGAATCCTGATGACGTTTCTTGTCTCCCGCATTTTATCCAGCACCTTGTTAAAGGGGCTCCCCTCCTCTTTTGCTCTGGAGCTTCCTCCCTACCGAAGACCGCAGATCGGAAAAGTGATCCTCCGTTCCGTGGTCGACAGAACGCTCTTCGTTCTGGCCCGTGCCGTGGCGGTAGCCGCTCCCGCCGGGCTCGTCATCTGGCTTTTGGCCAACATAGAGACAGGCGGCGCAAGCCTGCTCACCCAATTCACAGGGCTCCTGGATCCTTTGGGAAAAGCTCTTGGAATGGACGGCGTTATCCTGGCCGCCTTTATCCTGGGGTTTCCCGCCAATGAGATCGTCATCCCCATCATGATCATGGCCTACTCCGCTGCTGGAAGCCTCACGGAACTGAACCTTGTAGAGTTGCACACCCTCCTTCTCTCCAATGGATGGACGTGGGTCACAGCTCTCTGTACTCTCCTGTTTTTCCTGATGCATTGGCCCTGCTCCACCACCCTTATTACAGTGGGCAAGGAAACGCACAGCCTGAAGTGGCCCCTTCTGGCTTTTTTGATCCCCACAGCCTGCGGAATGCTGCTGTGCTTTATCGTCGCGTCGGGAGCCAGACTGCTCGGAATATGCTGAAGCTGTCCCTTATTTCCGCCGCAAACAGCTCCTAAAAACAGGTTGCAATACCCAAACTCCTGCACGAAAGTGCGGCCGGACACAATAAAAAAGACGGGGAAGCCCCCGTCTTTTTTATTACAGATACCATCGCCATACACTAAGCCGGCCATGTACGTTCTGCCGCCCTCTTCTGTTTTGGGAAGGAACGCGTTTTACCGCTTTTTATAACAGCCGTCTGCGTGCCGTCCCAGTATCCATTCGTGCTTTCACGGCGCTCTTCAGGCCTTGGAATAAATAGTCTTTGTCTGCACACCAGGCAGCATCCCCAGTTTACCAGAAAGAGCACTGATAACGGAATTAGGCGCATCCAGAACAATACTGATAATGGAAACCTCTCTCTGTCTGTAGGGGATCCCCATCCTTCCAATGATATAACTTCCGTATGTATGAAGAATCCGGTTGATTTTTTCAGTCTGCTCCATATCCTCCACAATGATGCCCACCAGCGCGATGCGGGTTTCTTCAGTATTCTTTGCATCCATGGGTTTCTCGCTCCTTTCCTCGCCGTTTCATCACCATTATTCCAGAAGTGCGGACACCTGCGGGAAGGGCTCAAGGCTTCTCTTCAGGATTCCCTGGGTCTGCGCAATAACCAGACCATAGTTGGCAATGGGAACGCCCTGATCTGCAGCGCATTGGATCCTGTACTTCATCTCCCGCTCGTTGAGCATGCAGCCCCCGCAGTGGATCACCATCCTGTAAGGCGAAAGATCCACAGGAAATTCCGTTCCGCTGGTATAGGCAAACTGCAGCTTTTTCCCCGTATATTTGGATACCCAGGCGGGAAGCTTCACAGTCCCGATATCTCCGCACTGGCGGTGATGGGTGCAGCCCTCTGAAATCAGCACCGTATCCCCATCCTGAAGGGAATCCAAGGCCTTTACACCGCGGATCAACTCTTCAAGATTCCCTTTATGCCGGGCAAACAGGATCGAGAAGGAGGTAAGCTCCATGTCCTTCGGCGTATCTCTGGAAACCCTTGCAAAAGCCTGGCTGTCCGTTATCACCAATCTGGGAGATTTTCCTTTTTTCAGGGAAGAGATGGTCTCCGCCACACGGTCATCCTGGGTGACGACAGATATGGCGCCCGCCTCCAGAATATCCCGGATGGTCTGCTGCTGAGGCAAAATCAGCCTGCCCTTTGGAGCCGCCTTATCGATGGGCACCACCAGCACCACAAAATCCCCGGGCTTGAGCAGATCGGAAACGATGGGATATTCCGGCTTCTGCTCAGGGACAAGCGCCGCGATTTTCTCTTTTAGCACGGCAATATTTTCCCCTGTGGAGGAACTTACCCAAAGGATAGGTTCACCGGCAGCCGTATGCATGGTTGGGGGCTCTCCGCCTTTTTCCCGAATTTTATCCAACTTGTTGGCCACGGCTATATACGGAATCTTCTTTTCCTTGCATTTTTCCTCAAGGGCAGCGTCTTCTTTTGAAAATCCCTCCGTGCCGTCGATCACCAGAACGGCTATATCCGTTTTATTCAGGATCTGATAGCTCTTCTGCACGCGAAGGGAACCCAGCTCTCCTTCATCGTCGATGCCAGGGGTGTCGATCATTACTACCGGCCCCAAGGGAAGCAGTTCCATGGTCTTCTGGACAGGATCCGTAGTAGTTCCCTTCACATCGGAAACAATGGAAAGACTCTGCCCTGTCATGGCATTGATCACACTGGATTTTCCTGCATTGCGCCTGCCAAAAATACCGATATGGGCCCTATCTCCGGATGGAGCGCTGTTCAGGCCTCCTGTATGGATGGAATTGCTCATCTTATGGTTCCTCCTTATCATTCGGCAGGGGCGAAGGGAATACACAGGTGTATTCCCGCCCGGGAAGCTGTATTTTCCGCATCAGCACCGGCACGTCAAAGGCCTTTTCCAAAAGCTCCTCCCGAAGGATCTCTTCCGCCCTGCCGAAAACAGTGGAACCCTCCGGCATGAGAAGCAATGCTTTCTGTGAAATATCGATAGCGTGCTCCGGATAGTGAGTATTCAGAATAGCCGATATTCCCTTTTCTCTGCACAGGCGGCGTATGGCCTCCAGCACTATGGTTTGGTTTTTAAAATCCAGATTGGACTCCGGCTCATCCAGAACAAGAAGGGAAGGCTCGGCCGCCAATGCTCTGGCTATAAGCACAAGCTGATACTCTCCGCCGCTGATCTGGTTGCAGAGCCTGTTCTGTAAATGGGATATACCGAGAAGCTCCAAAGCTTCGTCCACCTTTTCCCAGTCCTTTTTCCCCGGCCGCTGCCATTCCTTTAGCCAGGCGTTTCGCCCCAGCACCACCATTTCTCTGACACTGTATACAAAGGAGGGCTTTTTCGCCTGAGGAACATAGCCTACTCTTTTCCAAAATTCCTTATGGGGAATATTTTTGATGTTCACATCGTCTAAAAATGTCGCTCCCGAGCTCCATGTAAGAAGCCCCAGCATACATTTTAAAAGAGTGGTCTTTCCTGCTCCGTTAGCGCCCAGGATAGAGAGGATCTCAGGCCCTTCCAGAGAGAAAGAGACCTTCTTCAGCACTTCTTTTTCGTGGGTATATTGGAAGGAACCTTCCCGCACTTCAAATTTCATACCTGGATCCCTCCCGTTTTACGCAAAAGCGCAATAAAGAAAGGAGCACCGATAACAGCCGTTAGAATAGAAACCGGAATCTCTGCTGCAGTGACACAGCGGGCAGCTGTATCGATTACCAACATGAATATCGCCCCCAGCCCCATACTGGCCGGCACCACATACGTGTTATTGTTGCCAAAAACCATCCGGGCAATGTGGGGAATCAGAAGCCCCACCCAGCCGATCAGACCGCACATGGAGACAACGGAAGCCGTTATCATAGTGGAGCCCAGCACTACCAAGGCACGAATCCGTTTCACCGGTATACCCAGAGACGTCGCCTCTTCTTCAGAGAGAGTCATGGCATTGAGCTTCCAGCGAAAAATATAGATCAGAAGCATTCCCAAAAGTATGAAAGGAGCCCCCACCAGAAGAGTCTCGTTCGTCGTTCCGGAAAGACTCCCCATCAGCCAAAAGGTAATGGCGGGGAGCACATCCTGAGGATCCGCTGTATATTTGACCAATGATACCAGGGCCGAAAACAAAGCGCTGATCACCATACCGGCCAGAATCAGCATGATCATGGGGGAGCCTCCCCTTACACGCCCCACCGTATACACAAGGATCACCGCCAAGAGGCCGGCAAGAAGGGCAAAGGTCTGCACCAGAATAGACGGAAGCCCCAGGAGGATTCCTAAAACAGCCCCAAAGGAAGCCCCCGTAGCCACACCCAGGGTGTCGGGTGTGGCCAGAGGATTGGAAAACAAAGCCTGGAAAGCCCCGCCGGAAACGCTGAGCCCTGCTCCGGCCAGAAGAGCCAGACCGATGCGAGGCAGCCGGATATTGAAAATAACGTTGCGGGCGGCTTCGGGAACCTCCACATCCGGGAACCATCCTGGAACAAGAGCCGCGAAAAACTCCTTGAATCCGATGTGGTAGCGCCCCATGGTCACAGCCGCCGCAGAGAGCACCAGAATAGCCGCCAATATAACGGCGGCCCAAATGCAGTGCGCCCTGTGGGTGTTTCGCTGCGGTCCCCCGTCTTTTGCGCGGGTGGACACAGTCTGAAAAACATTCTTTGCTCCCTCGTTTCTTTGCTCTCTCATCATTTCATCCCTATCCGTTTCTGCTCGCTCAGGTTATTTCTGTGTGCCTTCCGCAGCGTGCGCTTCAGGGTTATACATCCTGTCCACCTGCTCGTCAGTCAGCTCGACTCCATAAATGTCCTTATAATACTTCTTCACTTCCTGTGTGAGGTCAATGTCATCAAAAAGCTCCGGATATGTCTTTTGTGCCAGCCACAGCAGAGTCACAGGCGTATCCGTGCCAGGCGTATAGCTTCTGTAGGAACCCAGAGGCATTTTATAAACAGCCTTATCCTTCACAGCCTTCACACTGCTCCAGTCGTTGCCAAGCGCATTATTGTAAAGGTCATCCGGCATGGCAGCGGTAAAATTCGTAATAAAGACCACGTCCGGATCCCAGGTATAGATCTGCTCCATATTGATCACGGCGTTGGAATTATCCGCCTGCACTTCTTCCGCGGCATTCTTTCCGCCTACCGCTTCAGCCCAGAACTGGCCGAAAAAGTGCTTGCCCGAGGTGACGATCTGGCTGTCGTCATATTGATACAGGAAGAGGATCTCCTTCTTTTCATCTTCTGAAAGGCCTTCCACCCGTTCCTGGATCATATCGTACATTTCCTTGCTGTAGTCGGAAACTTCCTGGCTCTTGTTTTCTTCCGGGAACACCTGGCTCAGCAGATCGATCCACTGGTCATAGGTTTCCAGGACGTCGTAATCCCACTTGCTGGTGGAAACCCCTATGCAGGGAATTCCCGCGCTTTCCATAGCCGTCTTCCATTCGTCGTTGCCCGCAAGATAGAAAACTACGTCGGGGTCAAGATTCATCAGTTCTTCAATGTTCAGGTCGCTTCCGTTGGTGTAGCCGGTCTCCGCATTGAGGATTTCAGGGAAAATCTCCCCCAGAAGGCCGATCTCAGCCGCGCTTTTGGATGCGGGAGGGATCCCCACCAACTTTTCCGCAGAGCCCAGATACATGGCGATAACAGAGGGGAAAGGCAGAATCCCCACAACCGCAACGCGGTCTATTTTTTTCGGCACCTCAACGGTATTTCCCGCATGGTCCACCACTGTGATGGTATCTTTCTCAGCTTCTCCAGCGTCGGAAGAGATCTCGGCCTGAGAGCTTTCAGCGCTCTGTGATGAAGAATCGCTTCCAGCGGAACCGTTTTCAGAGGCGCATCCTCCGAACATTGTCAGGCAAACTGCCGCAGAGAGCAGCATCGCCAAAAACCTTCGTTTCATTTGTGCATCTCCTTTTCAAACCATTTTTCAAAATGACGTCCTATTAGAACAGGGATCTCTCCCCTGAACATCCTTCCTGAACATCCTTCGTGCGGAAGCCGGATCAGCCTCGCGCCGCTTTCTTTAGGAATCGCCCATTGATACAGAGGATCCCCAAAAATATATTCCGCCTGCCGAAAGCCTGTAAAACAGTCGTCTTCCTCTGCGCCCGCTAAATCTCCTTTCCGAAGCAGGGCAGCTCCTTCTTCCAGAGGCGTCAGAATATGCAGATTTTTCATTCCAAATTCCCGTTCCAGAGCATAACGCAGGGAGGCGGCCCATAGAGGTTCCCCTATGATATAGGAGGCCTTCCCCTCTTCTCCCTCTTCCGTTGCTTTTTGCCTGCAGAGGAAATTCGGATTCTCACCGGACGCTGCTGCTTCCCGCAGCTCTTCCATAAGCTCCTTTGTAAGACCTCCCCCCATGGGAAGTCCCATCACATAGGGCGTTCCGTAGC
>URRG01000091.1 GCA_900550095.1 uncultured Oscillospiraceae bacterium | reverse complement strand
TGTGTTAGGCACGCCGCCAGCGTTCGTCCTGAGCCAGGATCAAACTCTCTAAAATATCGTATCAAAACATCTTTCGATGTCTCAACCTATTTCAGAGCTTTTGCTCAGCTCTTTTCGATACACTAACGTGTATTCTTCGTATCTCTTTTTCGAGTCCGCCGTCCATCCCTGGACGGTTCCTCTCAAAGTCATACGGGTTCCTTTTCTTGTCTTTCGTTGTTTAATTTTCAAGGTCCTCTTCCTTTGAAAAACCGCTTCCCGATGCCGTTTTTCCCGCTTCGTTCTCAGCCTTTCTCAGGAGCCGTTCCTCACGGCGCTTGACTATAATATCAAATCCATTCCCTTTTGTCAACCCTTTTTTTCAAACTTTTTTTAAATTTAAAAAAAGCCGCGTCCGCAGGTGTTTTTTACTGTCTTAATAACCGCGCACGTCCATGAGACAAAACAGAGAAGAATATTAGGAATCATCGATTCCTATGTGTTTAGTATACGCGCAAATACCAATATATGCAAGTCTTTCCAATTTTATTTTTCAAGCTGTCAAAGCCAAAAAACAAGGGAGGCAGTTTTCCTGCCTCCCTCGTTTTTGCATCAGTCGAAATTCTCTTGTATACGCTTATTCAGCCCCAGTAAACCAATTATTTATGGGCTTCTTTCCGCCTGCAGAACACCAGTGTTCCCACGCCGCAGGCCGCTAAAACCATTCCCGCGGCAAACCATACAGGGCTGCCGGAGGTTTCGCCCGTCGCCGGAGACAGAGGAGTAGACTCATCTTCGATATTCTCTGTATCATCAGGAGGCGTCAAAGGCGTATCGTCGTCCGGAATTTCCTCCTCGGGCGGCGCCAGGGGCGTATCATCATCCGGAATTTCTTCCTCTTCCAGCTGATTTACAACTTCTACGGTCTCTGTGACCTCATTCACCGTGAAGGGGAACGTCTCCGTAGGAAGAACATATCCTTCAGGCGCCGCCGTTTCCTTCAGGAAATAATCGCCGAAGGGGAGCTTTTCGATCACAAAGGAACCATTTTCAGATACAAATATAGCCGCAGCCTGCTGGTCGGCAGTCCATTCACCTTCATAGCCCAGATACTGGGTCTCGCCGTTCACTATACGGCCCACCACAAATTCTGCGCCGTTCACTGCATTGCCGTCCGGATCTACCTTGGAAACCGTAACGTCGCCGTCGGTCTGCTGAAGCTCGATCACATTGTAAAAGCCAAAACTATAATTTCCGTACTGGTTGTTGATACCAGGTCCGTCAAGAGCAAACGCCATATCAAAGTTTACCGTGGAGCCATTGTTAAAAGCATCCGAGTTGATCAGATTTGCAAAAAATGCGTTGGCTTCTGTATTGGCCGCTTCTCCCGCCTGATAAAAGCCCAAAGCATGATCCTTTGTAAAAGCTCTCATCTCTTGAAATACTTCATCCGGACGCCCCTCAACAGTATTGCTGCCAGTGGTAACCAAATTATCTACACTTTCTTTTCCATAGGCAAAATAGTAGAGGTCGTTATAGAAATAATTATAGGAGAGAGCCGCAATCTTCTCTTCCGGCCACTTGATCTGAACCTTCAGCTCGTTTCCGGAAGACTGAACATAAAGATATTTGTCGATCCAGGGATATTTTTTGATCATATCATTGAGCTCTGCTTCAGACATAGTATAAATGCCATTATTTGTGGAGCCGGAAGAAAACATTGCTTCCGCCAGCCCTATCTCATCCGCCACAAGCTCATCCCAAGAAGAATAGCCATAGTAGCTTACCAGATAGTCTGCAATACTATCATACCCAGCCTTCTCCAGATACTCGTATATTTGACACATCATCTCAAAAGTAACAGCTGCGGAATTCTTCACATGGAATATCTCTTCATAAAAATATTTTGGAAGCATGCTCCCAACATTGTTGATCCACAGATACTGGCCGTCATACCCCAAAACAGGAAGCAGGGAGCCGTCTTCAAGACTTCCAAGGCCGCTAGTATCCATCGGGGCAAGCACAAAGCTGTTATCCTTATAAGAATACTGATGACCGCTGTTGTTTGTAATAGAGACTGAAATGTTCTGAATCATGCCGGGCATATACGAAATCCCCTGCACTGCGTCTACTACACTGTCAAAACTGATCACCAGATCGGCCGGTGCTCCTTCAGGAATCACGATATCCACATACGCAATTTTTTTATTATCGACCTTTTTCAGCTCAGCAGTTACCTCAATCTCCGGGGACATCTGCTTATACTCCACCGGACATGTTTCCTGCGGAACCTCCGCGGCGGAAGCTGTCAGGCAGCTTCCCGCCAGCATAGCCGCGGCAAGGAGGGAAGCTCCTATCTTTTTGAACTTCATTTTTTACCTTCCTTTCTTTACACTTCATACCCACACATGAATTTTTGTATTTTGTACATCCATGTGAATTGTTCTGTATATACTATACTCTTGCGCGGTCACAATTCGGTCACAAAAACCAATAGATTTAAAAATTTATCTGATAAATCACAAATTTTCCTGCAGTTTTTATTTTTCTGGATTTTACATAAAAAAGCGCATTATAGTTCCAATTGCGATATTTTTCCTAATGAATGATATAGTGTACATTTTCGTTCAAACTTACAGGCATTAAAATAAGGAAGGAGACCTCTTCGGTCTCCTTCCTTATTTTAGATGCTGCCATCCATACTGCAGTCATGAGGAACATGCAATCCCGCGGTCATATTGCCATACAGCCATACAGCCGCGCGGCTATGCGGTAAAATGCCCAGTTTCATGCATCCGGCTGGAATCTGCCGCCTTACCTTGCGAAATATTCCTCTCTGGTCATGGAATAGCATACGTCGTCATATATGGCCCCATTCCAAAGCTGGCTCCCCATGCGGAGAACCCCCTCCCGGACAAAGCCGCACTTTTCGATCACCCGGCGGGAACGGCTGTTGAACGGATAGTGATAGATCGTGACCATCCTCAAATGCATATGGCGGAACCCGAAGCGAAGGACAGCCTCCGCCGCCTCTGTGGCGTAGCCTTTGCCCCACCATTTGCGGCCGATCACATATCCCAGCATCCGGATATCTTCACAGGAACGCTTCTCGTCCTTGTGGAGCCCAACCGATCCGATCACCCTGCCGGAGGTCTTCTCCACCACAGCCCATACTTCCTGCTCCCGGATGAACCGCTGCAGCACTCCCCAACTCTCTTCTCTGGAATCATGAGGCTTCCATCCGGCCTTGGGGCCCACCTCCGGGTCACAGGCATAGGCATAAAAATCCTCCAGATCTTCTTCCTCAAAGGGCCGCAGACAAAGCCTTTCTGTCTGAACTGTCCCCAGCTTTTTCCGCATAGTCTCTCCCCTTTCCGTTTCTCCGCAAGCTCCCCAGCTTCCGCCCTCCGTTCGTATGTCTCCCGGCCTTTTGCCTCCTTGTTTCTCCAAGGGGCATTATCCGCCGCAGAAAAGCTCAGGCCTTTTTCTTTGCCCTGGACCCGTAGAGCATTGCCTTATGCCAGAACGTCCAAATCAGCGTAGTGGTGATGGCCGCCGTAAAATCTGCCACAGGTTCCGCCGCATAGATTCCCTCCACGCCCCAAAAAAGCGGGAAAATCAGTGCCAGAGGGATCAACAGGAAGACCTTGCGCAGCAGGGCCACAAACATGCTGGTCTTTGCCTGCCCCAAACCGATGAAAAAGCTCTGGCAGGCCGACTGCATACCGAATATAGACATGCCAGCCACGAACAGGGGCAGTTTTCTGGCGGTGAGCTCCACCAGCTCCGCGTCGCTGCTGAACAGCCTGGCGAAGGCCGTGGGGAACAGCCATACCAGGAGGCAGAACACGATGCCGAATCCCAAAGCACCGATAAACATCATGCGAAAGCAGGAGTTTACTCTGTCGTACTTTTTCGCTCCGAAATTATAGCTCAATATGGGCTGCGCGCCCTGGGTGAAGCCCTGCATGGGCATGCTGAACACCTGCATCACGCTGAGCAGAATGGTCATGCTGCCTACATACAGGTCGCCCCCATAGCGCTGCAGCCCGCTGTTCAGCGTGATCTGCACCAGGCTTTCGGTGCTCTGCATAATAAAGGGCGCAACACCCAATCCCGCCACCTTCCTGACGATAGACCCGCTCAGAAGCATATTTTTTCTGCGGATGCGTATGCCGGACCGGCGGCTCGTCAAAAAGCTGAGAACCCACGCAGCGGAGGCTGCCTGGCTGAGGATGGTGGCCAAGGCCGCGCCCCGAACACCCATTCCCAGCGTGAAAATAAAAATCGGATCCAATATGATATTCAGCACGGCGCCGATCAGAACGCTGAGCATGGCCGTGGCGGCGTTTCCCTGCGCGCTGATAAAGGTATTGAGACCCAGCGCGATCTGGACGAATACCGTCCCGTATAAATAGATCTCCACATAGCTCAAACCGTAGCCTACGGAGTTTCCGCTGGCGCCGAAGGCGTAGAGCACCGGCTCTTTGAAAATCTGGAAAAACACCGTCAGGACCGCGCTCAGAAACAGCACGAGCGTAAAGCAGTTCCCCAGGATCCTTTCAGCGCCGTCCCGGTCCCCCCGGCCCAGCGAGATACTGGCCAGAGGCGCGCCCCCCATTCCCGCGAACGCCGCAAAGGCCGATATGATCATGATGATCGGGAAACATACGCCTACACCGGTCAGCGCCATGGCCCCCGTATCCGGAATGTTCCCGATATAGATCCGGTCCACAATATTATAGAGCATGTTGATAAACTGCGCCGCCACGCCGGGAAGCCCCAGCGTTAAAAGCAGCTTCGGTATACTCTGGCTGCCTAGCTTTTCATCGTTCATTGAAGCCAATTCCATCCACTCCTTACAGTTCCGCAGAAGAGGCCGCCCTTCCGGGTTTTCTCCTCCATATTTTATCCGTTCTTAATATATATGTATAGTATCATACCACATCAGCGTATTTTTTGGAACCATAGGACAAGCTTCTTTGCGGTCTTTCACAAAAAAGAGGGAACGCCGGGCAGACACAATTCCGCCCGGCGTTCTATATGTGCGCGCATTCTTCTATCTTGGGTTAAAGATATTCATCCTATATCTTCCACACAACTCACGCTCTTTTCATCCTGAGGAGATTCACCGAATGCTTTCTAGCCGTAAAATGCATTGTCCTTCCTGCCGCTATCCCCGGCTCCGTCCGCAGGACTACCTCGTTAGGTGACTTCACCGTATTGGCAGCCCACACGTCTTCATTATAAATCGTGAAAACTTCTGCTTTTCCGCCAGGAGCTTCCTCTCCGTAAAACTCAATTTCTACCTCAATATCTTCCTCCCTATTCCCATTTATAAGGGAAACATATATATTTCCCTCCTCATCCAAGGTAGTGACCGCGTCAATATACGGGATCCGTACCTTTTCCTCTCCTACCGAGGTGCGGATCAGGGAATCCGTCCTAGGAGCAGGCCGTTTGTGCATATTCACAGGGGGAACTACCTCATAAGCGCCGCAACGTACATACGTATCTACCAACTTTGATCCTGTATTTCCAGCAAGAAGCTCAAATACATAATACTGGGGCCTGAGAAGAACCCTGTCTTTTTTTACGCTGAGCGCACCGTTCAAATTCACAAAGGTGGAATAGTTGGCCATTCCCACCGTCTTGCAGTTTCGGATGAAAAAATTCAGGATTTTTGCTGTTACAATGGCATTCTGCAGGGTATAACTCCTATCGTCATCCACGCCTTCTACCAGCCAGCCGAAAAGATTCCATTCATCCCATGCTACACGTATGCGCTCTTCCCCATCGTTCTGCCCCACAATTACACTGGCCATAACCATTCGGTTCACCCGCTCCATATATTGGGGGATATACAGGTTCTGCAGATAATGATCCCTCTCAAAAGGACCCCAGCCAACTGCATAATGATGGGCAGAAATATAATCCGCCATGCTATAAAGCTTTTTCATGGCTTCAACATTCCAATCGCAGTCCTCCTGCATACCGCATACCACCAGAGAAATGGTGGGATCCGCCCATTTCATTGCCTTGGCAAATTCCAGCGCTCTCTTGGCGTAATCCTTTGCGCCGAGCTTTTCCATCTGCCAATCCCCATACATTTCATTGCCTAATCCCCAATACCGCACGCCGAAGGGCTCCTCATACCCATGACTTCTCCGTAAATTGGCATAATAGGTGTCGCCCCTTCCATTGCAGTACTCCACCCAGTGCATGGCTTCTTCCACAGTCCCGCTTCCCATGTTTACACAAAGGTAAGGCTCTGCGCCGATTTTTCTGCACTCTAAAATAAAATCAGCTGTACCGAATTGATTGCTCTCCTCTGTTCCCCAAGCATATTCAAAAACCCTCTTTCTTTCGTTCTTAGGGCCTATGCCGTCTTCCCAATGGTAATTAGAGACAAAATTCCCGCCGGGATATCGCAACAGGGGCGTATGCGCCCGCCGAAGAAGCTCCAGCACGTCCCTGCGCTGGCCGTCCTCATCCGAAAGGGGACTTCCCGGGTCATAGATCCCTCCATAAATATTCCCGAAGGCATGTTCCGTAAAATGCCCGAATATTTTTGGATCCACCTCTCCGCAGAACCTGTCGAGCCCTATAGTAATCTTCGCCATGTACACAACTCCTCATCCTATTCCAATTTTTATAGACACCGGCCCACCGTGTGCGCCCATATACTATAATCCATAGCTTATCCCTCATTCCTCCTCATGTCAATCCGATATGCCAATAATCCTTTCATATTTTCTGTAATAACAGGATCCATACGCATATGAAGGTAACTCTCTACAGGGAATATTCCCAGCTGTTCAGCATTTCCTATAAAATAAAAGCCCCGAACAATCGCCGGGGCTCTTTTGTCCATCCTTTTTTCTAAATAGAGACTATAAACCGGGTCCGGGGCATTCTTACCTCTATGACGGTAAACAGGCATTGTAACCCTCCTTCGGAAAGGGCCGGGGAATCCTGTTGCCTGCCACAACCGATACTGCCCCTAAAAGGCGTTCTCCGGCGCCGTTGGCCATTCTCGAGAGCGCTGGGCAGAGAGTCCCCGTCTGAAAAAAGAAAAGCTTCATCCCCGCCATTCTCCCAAAACCAGTGCCGTTATGGAGCCCTTCTCTCCCCCCGTTTCACCGTATATCGTATACAGAACGCAGACGTATTTCCTTCGGTTCCCCTTCCAGGATCTCGATCTCCCGGCTGCCGCCGTTCATGTCAAAATAGTTGTCGCTGAGCAGTAGGTCGCAGTCCGGCGAGGAAATTTCCACGCTTTTGGCATAGGAAGCAGCGGATATAACAAGCCGGTTTCCCTTTCGCTCCCAGGAAAGCTGCGGATCCCGGAAGTGGAAATGCTTCGGCGCTGTGAACAGGACCGTACCGGACGAGACAACGCCCTCCTCTGTTTCAAAAGAAAAACTCAGGTAATTTTCCAGAAAATCCGTGCCGGGGAAATCCAGCTTTTCCATCCACAGGCTGGAAAGGGCCGGAACACATCGTTCCTGCTCCCCCTCCAGAAGGATACGGGCCCCCGCATCCCGCAGCTGCCAGCGAACAATGCCGTTTACATCCTTCCTGGTCTCATTGGCAACAGCGATGCGGCCCGAGGTCTCAATAGGGGAGGGTTCCGTCACTACAGCAATACGGTTTGTGGTTTCCCCCGTTTCCTCGCAGGAGATCATCACCGGGGCAAAAAAGCGCTTGGCATAATAGTGCAGCGCCTTCCACCGGCCGTAATAGTCGATGGAGGACCAGGAAGCCACCGGCCAGATGTCGTTAAGCTGCCAGTATATGGCCCCCATGCATCGGCCCCTGTTTCGCCGCCAATGTTCCACTCCATATCGGATGGCCTCCGCCTGCAGAAGCTGAGAGGCATAAAGCAGCGTGTCAAAGGAAGCGGGATACAGAAAAGTCTGGGAAAGATACTGCAGGATCTTTCCGTTAGCGCCCTCGTTCCGCTGATGCATTTCCATCACCCGGGAGAAAATATTTCTGTCCTCGGGCAGAGTAAAGCTTTCCACTGTTTTCAGGCTGGGGAAGGACTGGAACCCAAACTCAGAGGCATACCGGAAAAACCGCTTCCGGTAGTCGGAAAAAGGAAGGCCGCCGTG
>URRG01000090.1 GCA_900550095.1 uncultured Oscillospiraceae bacterium | reverse complement strand
TCCCCGGGATATAGCCATAGCTCATGGCTGTAGCGTCATCCGTCTCCCCGTGGTCTACGGGGAGTTTTGCCACCATGGCCTCTTCTGGAGTCATCTGGTACTTGCCTGCAAAGGGCATCAGAACCGTTGCCGCACCGATAGATGCGTCAAACCGCTCGGAAAGGCCCTTCTGGCCGCAGACCTCCAGACGGGAAAGGTTCTTTTTAAAGGCCTCCGCCAGATTTTCACCGGCAAGCTCTTCAGGAACCAGTTCCCGGTAATTTTTATCGGCATCGGGGGCTTCGATCAGCACCTTTGCATTTTGAGTCACGCCGTTCGTATCCAGGAAGGAGCGGGCGATATCTACGATCCGGTCGCCCCTCCATTCCATCTGCAGTCTGGGCTCCTCTGTAACAACCGCCACCACCTGGGCATTCAGGTTTTCTTCGGCGGAAGCCTTGCAGAAGGCCTCTACATCCTTCTTATCCAGAACAACAGCCATTCTCTCCTGGCTTTCAGAAATAGCCAGCTCCGTGCCGTCCAAACCTTCGTATTTTTTGGGGACCTTATCCAGATTCACCACAAGCCCCTCTGCCAGCTCGCCGATGGCCACACACACGCCGCCTGCGCCGAAATCGTTGCAGCGCTTGATGAGCCTGGAAACTTCAGGACTGCGGAACAGCCGCTGGATCTTGCGTTCGGTGGGCGGATTGCCCTTCTGCACCTCAGCGCCGCAGACCTCCACGGATTTTTCCGTGTGAGCCTTGCTGGAACCCGTCGCGCCGCCGATGCCGTCGCGGCCTGTGCTGCCGCCCAGAAGCACGATCACATCTCCAGCCTCCGGAACCGCTCTCACAACATTGGATTTAGGAGAAGCACCGATAACGGCGCCGATCTCCATGCGCTTTGCCACATAGCCCGCATCATACAGCTCAGTGACCTGACCGGTAGCAAGGCCGATCTGGTTTCCGTAGGAGCTATAGCCGTGGGCTGCGCCGGTGGTGATCTTCCGGCTGGGGAGCTTGCCCTTCAGGGTTTTCTCAAAGGGAACGGTGGGATCCCCGGAGCCCGTCACGCGCATGGCCTGGTATACATACGCCCGGCCGGAAAGAGGATCGCGGATAGCGCCTCCCAGGCAGGTGGCCGCGCCGCCGAAGGGCTCTATCTCCGTGGGATGGTTGTGGGTCTCGTTCTTGAACTGCACCAGCCACTGCTCGGTTTTGCCGTCCACCGTCACGGGCACCTCAATGGAACATGCGTTGATTTCATCGCTTATATCCAGATCCGGTATCTTCCCCTGCTTCCGGAGAGATTTTGCCCCGATCACAGCCATATCCATCAAGGAAACAGGCTTCTTCGTATCCTTGCCGTAAAGCTCGTCCCTGGTCTCAAAATAGAGCTTCAGCGCCTCCTCAATGGCATCCGTAACGGCCTTTTTAGAAGCTTCCTCCACCTCGATTTCCGTCAGCCTTGTGGAGAAGGTAGTGTGGCGGCAGTGATCGCTCCAATACGTATCGATCACTCTGAGTTCCGTCACAGAGGGATCCCGCTTTTCTTCGTCCCGGAAATATTCCTGACAGAAAGCCAGATCCTCCATGCTCATGGCAAAGCCCATGGTGCCGTAATAGGCCTTCAGCTCTTCCTCATTCCAGCCTATGAAGCCTTTCACGCGGGCCACATCCGGAGGCACATCCGCCTTCATTTCCAGACTTTCAGGCTTTTCCAGAGATGCCAGACGGCTCTCCACCGGGTTGACCATATAATTTTGAATCTTCTGCAGATCTTCCTCTGTGATATCGCCCGCCACGGCCACCACCTTCGCCGTCAGCACTTCGGGACGTTCCCCCTGGGTGAGAAGCTGCACGCACTGGGCTGCAGAATCCGCCCGCTGGTCATACTGGCCCGGCAGATATTCCATGGCGAACACCTTGTACCCTTCAGGGGCCTCATAGACCTCATCATAGACATTGTCCACATTGGGCTCGGAAAAGATCGTGGTACGAGCCCGGTCAAACTCTTCCCGGCTGAGCCCTGAAACATCATAGCGGTTCAGCAGCTTCAAATCTGTGATCGAGGATAATCCCAGATTCCCGATCAGATCCGCCTTGATATGCTGCGCCTCCACATCAAAGCCCGGCTTCTTTTCCACAAATACACGAATAACGTCAGACATAATTTCCCCCATTTCCGGCCATGAGGCCAAATTTCCGCAATTCCCTGTAAAGCTGCGGCCGTATGCCGGCACGCTGCTAAGGCAAGCGCCGCCCGAGTTTTCAGCAAGCGGCATATCCCGCCAAGAGGCTGCTGGGAACCGGCACCCCATAAGACGGTTAAAATCTCTAGAAATATTGTACCATATCCTCCAGCCCCATTAAAGAGAAAAGTCCCACAATTTGCGTCCTTTTTCCCACAAGAATTCATAAAAACCTGCAAAAGGAAAAATTCTCCTTCCGTGTCCGGCATACAGGAACACAGGAAGCGGCAGATTCCTCCCTGCAAGGCATCCTTTTCCATCCGGAGCCCCCGCTTTCCGCTGTTTCTGTCTGCAGCCGTTCTTTACCGACGCCAGCGGCGCGGATGTAAATATCTTCCCTCCGTATAACGCGGCCACAGACAGAAAGATTTCCATATTCTCCCCCTTCCGGCGTAAGGAGGACAGCCGCCGGAAACTGCGTACCCTCCCGTTTCCTCAAAATACCGGCCGCAGCCTTTGAAGCTCCCCGATTTTAATTTCGATGCGGATGAATCTCCACGGCAGGGGGAAGCCTTTCGCCACAGCTCCCTCCTCTATTCCGCAAAGCTCCGGCCTCTCTTCTCCGAAAATCCTCGAAATCCTATAAATCGTTTTCCCTACCTTCGCCGCAGAAAGACAGGAAAAGCGCGAACGAAAAGCATCCGCGGAGACATAAAAAAGACAGGCACTCCTCCGTTGGATTTTCATCCGCTGAGGAACGCCCGCCTCTTTGTCTATTTCAGTATATCCGGTTTTACGAATACGCGAATACACGGAAAGCTCTTATTACCGCCAAATGCCTTCACGCCGCCGGATCCCGATACGGCCGTTTATTTCCGGCTCCTGTCAGACTGCAGTCTCCGCCTCCGCTTCTTCTGCCTTCTCCTTTTTTGCTGCCGTCAGGCGGCCGATAAGCCAGGAAGACATGGTTACCGTTACAAGGGAACAGAGAATGTTCAGAACAGGGATATACGACAAGGACAAAAGCAGAACGGTGAGATCGCAGAAGAGATACATCTTCCCCACGTTCTTCTTCGTCAGATGGGAAAGCACCAGCGCCAGTGCGTCGTCCCCTCCGGGGGCGATGCCCATACGCACTACAAGGCCTACGCCTATACCGACGAAAAGCGCCCCGATCACTGCGGCCAATAAAGGCCACTGCGCCATACTGGGAAGCACGGGCGGGAACAGCTCCCAAAGCCCGTAAATCAGGGAGTAGACCACTGCGGCTATGAGGGAATCCCGTAAAAAGGCCTTCCCCAGGAATTTGAAGCCCAAAGCATAGCAGATCACATTGAGAATGAAGCTGCTTACAGCGGGGCTGACGTGCAGCCAGTGCTCCAGAAGAAGCGTCATTCCAAGGACGCCGCCCTCCGTAACGCGGCACTGCTCATGAACATTATACAACCCAAAAGAGAGGATCGCACAGCCCAGGACCATACATCCGTATTTTTGCAAAGCGTGTTTGATTGCTTCGCGGTTGGAAAACATTATAACACATCCTTTTCCCTTCTACTATAACAGAAAAGGATGCCGGACGCAAGAGGACAGGCCAGAACCCTCTGAAGGCGGTATCCCTCTCATCCGCCCCTTCCGCCCGTACGCCCCAGCCTGCCTGCCAGGAACGTGGCGAAGAAGATAACCGCTGCCGTCAGGACGATGGTCCCTCCTGCGGCTGTGCCTAAATAATATGAGAGGATCAGCCCCGTTACGCCGGAAATCATGGAAACCGCCACGCTGAGGAAATGATAGGAACGCATGGAACGGGCGATATTGCGGGCAGAGGCCGCCGGAAGCACCAGAAGGGAGTTGATAATAAGGATCCCCACCCATTTGATGGAAACCGTTACCAGGACCGCCACCACGATCACAAAAAGCTTTTCCGTAAGTCCCACAGGAATACGCTTGCTGGCAGCCAGATCGGGATTCAGGCCGGTGAGCAGCCATTTGTTGAATACCAACACCCACAGAACGATAACAAGAAGCAGGACTACAGCCAAAAGAGCAATCTCACTGCCGCTGACCGTCAGGATATCCCCAATCAGATATGCGGAATATTTGGCAAAGCCCCCTGTGGCGGAGAGCAGAACGACCCCCAGCGCCAGGCCGGTGCTGGAAAACACGCCGATGATCGTATCGGAAGAGGAAACGCCGGAGCCCATCACCGCTGAAATACACAGGGCGAACAGCAGAGAAAAGCCCATCATGGAAAGAAGGTAATCGTCCACTCCCATAAGGACGCCGATAGCAATCCCCGTAAGAGCGGAATGCCCCAGAGCATCTGAAAAAAAGCTCATGCGGTTATTGACCACCATCGTGCCCACCAGACCGAAAAGGGGCGTTATAAGGAGCACCGCCAGAAAAGCGTTCTTCATAAAATCGAATTCCGTCCATTCAAAGGGAAGGAATGTGTCGATCAGCCCATACAGAAATTCCATCACTTCGGCCCTCCCTTCCTTTGAGGCAGGCCAAAGGTCTCCTCCACCAGCTTGGAAGCCATCACCTTGCAGGCATCTCCTTCTAAAAGGACAGTCCTGTCCAGAAGCGCGGCACGGGTGGCAAACTGCTCTACATGGGCCAGATCGTGGGATACCAGCAGCACCGGCATATGATACTGCCGCCGCAGGGAGGATACCAATTCGTAAAAAACCTCCGTGCCCTGCCTGTCCATAGCGGAAACAGGTTCATCCAGCAGCAGCAGGTCCGGCATGGGCTCCAGGGCGAAGGCCAGCAGGATCCTTTGAAGCTCCCCGCCGGAAAGATCCCCCAGCCGTTTTTTCAATAGACCGCCGGAGGCTCCCACCCTTTTCAGCAGCGCTTCCGCTTTTTCCACAGCCGCTTTTCTGTGGCCCAGCCATACGGGAAAACGGGAAAGGTTTGCGCAGAGCATATCCGCCGCCGTCATGGGGGATGTGCGGTCAAACACCAGATTCTGAGGGACGTAGCCAATCTTCGGCTTGGCGATGGGCTCTCCTTTATGATTTGTATAGGATATGACGCCCGAATACGGGAGCCTCCCCAGAATCGCCTTTAACAGTGTGGATTTTCCCGCCCCGTTGCGGCCAATGATCGCCATGATCTCCCCATGGGCCACCTTCAAATGGACATTTTCCAGGATAAAGCCGTCCTTTTTCCTGACGCTGAGATCCCGTATCTCCATGCTGCATTTGCAGTCCACACAGTTGCAGCCCGCAATTTCGCAGGTGCTGCAGCCGCAGGCCGGGCCGTGTACATGCTCTCCGGCCCCCGGCGCTTTTTCCGGGAAACGAACCGTCTGTTTCTTCTGCATTTTTCAATACTTCCTCCCGCCGTTCCTGTCTCAAGACCGTATTTCCGTTCCCGCCGGGCAAAGGCCGCGGGCCTTCTCTCAGGCCCTGCCGCCCGCCGCGGCCTCTTCTCCTATTCCTGTCCCTCCTGAAGGAGGGCCTTTTTCAGCGTATCCAGATTCTGCCGCATGGCCCGCAGATAAGCGTCCGGATCATTCTCCCCCGTGGTAGCAGGGTCCAAAAAATACATATCGGCTCCGCTTTCCGCGGCCACAACAGCAGCCGCACTCTCGGAATACTGAGGCTCCGCAAAAACGGCCTTCACATCTGTTTCCCGAATTAAGCGGATAGTATCCGCCAGTTCCTTTGCGCTGGGCTGGCTGTCCGGCTCTCGGTTGATGACCTCCACGATCTCCAGGCCGAATTCCTCCGCAAAATACGGGAATGCCTCATGAAACGTTATGATCCGCTTATCCTGTGCGCTGTCCAGTGCCCTGTGCATCTCATCCCGCAGGGAAAAAAGCTTTGCCCGGTAGATTTCCGCGTTGTCCAGATACGCCTGAGCGTGCTCAGGGTCAGCCTCCGCCAGGCCCCGGGCTATGGTGCGCACCTCCGCCGCAGCGTTGGTAATGCTCACCCATACATGAGGGTTCATCTCTTCCTCATGGTCATGTCCCTCTTCCTCCTCATGGCTGTGGCCTTCCTCCGCACACAGAAGAGATATTCCCTCGCTGGCGGTGATCACCGGCAGATCCGGCAGCTGTTGAAAAACCTTATCCATAAAGCTCTCCATACCGGCTCCATTGATCACAAAGGCGTCTGCCTTCTGCAGGTTCTGCATATCCCGGCTCTGCAGCTGATAATCGTGCAGGCATCCTGTGTGCTGGCCCGCCATGTTGTCCACCCGCACCCCTTCTATACCATCTGTTATGTTTATCGCCATAATATACATAGGGTAAAATGATGTGACGATACGAAAGGAGCTCTCCTCTTCCTCTCGCCCTGTTTGCCGGGGAGAACATCCAGTCAGGAATGCCAGAAAGAAAGCAAAGATACAAATCAGCGCTCCAAAGCCTTTCCCTGCATCTTTATACCGACTGCCAGATTCTGCGGACTTTTTAATCCCCCCGCCGTATGATGCTCCTTTTGTCCTTCTCAAGTGCTTCTACCTCTCCCTCTTGACCCAGCCGCCTCACATCCTGAATACTCCTGCGGAAACCGCAGTCCTGAATATCTAAATGCAAACGATTTGCATTTACTATTCTATTTCACAGTTGGAGAACTGTCAAGAGGAATATCGGGGGAATCCCAACGTATGGACACACTGCTTTTGCATCAGCAATATACGCTGTTCAATACTATCCTGGATGAGTTTTAAAGAAACCCGGGAGACCGCAGAATATAAATCTACAGTACCGCAAGTACCGCAATTCATCTGCGAACCGGATAACAAGACCGCTCAAGACTATTTTAAAAGACAAAAGAGGCATACTGCGCACAAATCCGCAGCATACCTCTTCCTGCTGACCATATACAACAGGTCTTTATGAATATGCAAATGTCCCGGGCCTCTTTGCCGGCATTCAGCGGCGGGATACGTACACGCGGAAATGCGGAGGAACGGAAACGCGTGTATTAAAGATACAACCAGAGTTTTCCAGGGCGGCGGTACAGGCCGAAAGCCGATAAAGTCTGCCGTGGAACAGAGCAAGGGGCCGGATTTTCCAGCGTTTCTCCGGAAAGCCAGGAGTGAAACCTTTTAGCCTGCCGTCTCTATCCGTGATATGGTTTGTGGATGCGCGGCTGCATACAGGTTCTTATACGGGAAGAAAGGCCTTGTATTTCTATCCTGTATCCCGAAACCTATTGCGGGAACCGTATTCGCCGCCCGGATAGCGTCTCGTGGCCGCGCTCTTACAAAGCTCTTCGGAAAGCGCCGCCGCATCCCATTGAAACGAGCCCCCTTCCTCTCACACCGATAGGCAGGTTATGCATCGTAAGCGGGCGCACATCCCTTCTTCCGTTCTTTGATACGGATCAGTCTGGTAAAAGCATCCTACATATCCGCCTGTTAATAGGAAAACGGCTCCCTCGAACATCCGCAAACCGTACCGGAACCATATTATTATAGAAAGACGCGCAGAAACTCCCCTTCGCCCGAAAGACTGTACGCCCCCATACAGGCCGGAAGAAATACCGTATCTCCCTTTTGCAGAGAAATACTGTCCCCGCCGCCTAAAAGCTCCGCGGATCCCTCCAGACAGAGAAACGCTTCAAAGGTTTCCGGCCCGCAGTCCCCCTCAAAGCTCCTTGAGAGCTCCAGTTTATCCACCGTAAACCACGGGCTGGTCTTCAGGCGGGTCAGAGCCCCTCCCGGAATTTTCTTCCGAGGCCCCTCCGGAGCTCCCCCCGCCGGCCGGGAAACCGTATCCGCCACATCCAGGGCTTTTTTTACATGAAGCTGCCGGGGCTTTCCGTCCTGCCCCAGGCGGCCGTAATCGTAGACCCTGTAGGTGACGTCGGAGCTCTGCTGGATTTCCGCCACCAGGATCCCCTTCCCGATAGCGTGCAGCGTCCCGGCGGGGATAAAATACACGTCTCCTTTACGGACAGGCACGGCCTGCATCCGTTCTACCAGCGT
>URRG01000089.1 GCA_900550095.1 uncultured Oscillospiraceae bacterium | reverse complement strand
CCGCAGAGTAGCTTCCTCCACGGAAGCCATGCTTCCGCCCGCAGCCGCGGCCTGCGCGCTTATATCCCGCATAGCCTGGTCCCGGCCGCTGAGCCATTGCTCCTGGCCGCTTTCGATCTCCCCATCGTTTCCCGACAGGGCCAGAAGCCTCTCATAGCCTTCGGAGATCTCCGCTTCCCAGTACCCTGCATAGGTTTCCGCCAGATCTGCCATATCTTTGTTGGATACAGCCTCCATAGAAGCCTCCCTGTAGGCGGCGTCGATGGGGTTTCCCGCGAATTTTTCCTCAAAGGCGCTGTCCGGGCCCTCTTCCCCTGAAGAATCCGCGCCGGAAACGCCGGAAAGTTCCCCTTCGGGCGAGCCGTTTTCCGGCTCCTGAGCGAAACCATCGGAAGGGCCGGAAAGGGAGGAGGACGCTGGGGAATCTGAGGAAGCTGAGAAAGCAGAAGAAACAGAAGAAGCAGAAGAAGCAGCGGACGAAAGCGAAGACTCCGGCAGGGAAGAGGACTGTGCGGAAGAATAGCTTCCGGCCTCTTCCGGGAAGGAGGAAGCATTCCCCCCGCCGTTCCCGCATCCGGCAGGGGAGAGGCACAGCGCGAACGCAGCCGCAAGCGCCAGCACGGACGCAGCGGCGGGCGGGAAGGCGCGCCTTTGCCCCCCGGAAGCGGAAGCCCTGCAAAGGCCCTCTTCCGTTTTGCTGCCCGTACTCCTGTATCCTGCATGCGCACGCCTATGCACATGCCCCGGATGCCCTATGAAAAGCTTCATGTTTCCCGTCCTCTCAGGAGCCCGCGGGGCCGCTTCCCGGCGGCGGGGGCCCTCAGCCCTCGTCCTCCGTGTGCTCCGTGGCTTCTCCGTCTTCATGGCCGGTTTCTCCTTCCTCCGCAGTTCCCTGAAGCTCCACTCTGCCCGAAGGAGCCGCAGAAGCCCCATCGTCCGCGCCGCTGTCTATGCCGTCTGGGCTGTCCATATCGTCTGCGCCTTCTGCGCCCTCTGAGGCGTCGCCGTCGTCTTCCGGCAGGGAATCGGTCTCTTCCTCTTCTTCATGGGCCGTCCTGGCCAAAGTGACCACGCGGCTGCCCTCCTGCAGGCGCATGACGCGCACGCCCTTGCTGGGCCTTGCGCAGAGCCGGATGGAATCGGCCTGTATGCGGATGATGACGCCGTCTGAAGAGATGAGGATCACGTCGTCCTCCGGATCCACCACCTTGATGGCGGCCACTTCTCCATACCTGCCTGTGTGGTAGTTGATGATGCCCTTTCCGCCTCTGGACTGGAGCCGGTAATCCTCCGGGGAGGAAAGGCGCCCGTATCCCGTTTCGGAGACAGTGAGCACCAATCCGCCGTCGCGCACGACGCTCATGCCCACGACCTCATCGCCCTCTCTCAGCTGGATGGCCCGCACGCCTCTGGCGGCGCGGCCCATGGGGCGCACGTCCGTCTCGCTGAAGCGGATGGCCATGCCCCGGCGAGTGGCCACCAGAAGCTCGTCGCTGCCGTTGGTGACGCGCACCCAGGCCAGCTCGTCGCCGTCCTCCAGGCTCAAAGCGATAAGGCCGCCCTTTCTGGCGGTATCATAGGCGGAAAGCTCCGTCCTTTTGATAGTGCCCTTCCGGGTGACCATCACAAGGTAGCTCTCCTCGTCGAACTCCGGTACCCGGATCATGGAGGTGACCTTCTCATCCCCGGAAAGGGGAAGCAGGTTCACAATATTCATGCCCTTGCTGGCGCGGGAGCCCTCCGGGATCTCATAGCACTTGAGCCTGTAGACCCGCCCCAGATTGGTAAAGAACATCACGTAGTCGTGGCTGTTGATCACGAACATCTCCTCGGCCGCGTCCTCATCCCGGCGGCTCATGCCGGAAACGCCCCGGCCTCCCCGGCGCTGGAGCCGGTAGGTATCCGTGGGCTGGCGCTTCACATAGCCGAAGCTGGTCATGGTGAGGACGCATTCCTCCCTGGGGATCAGATCCTCTATATCCACCTCGCCGCTGACGGCGGCGATCTCCGTGCGGCGCTCGTCCGCGTATTTGTTGCGCACCTCCATGGCCTCATCCTTGATGATGCCCATGAGGCGGTCCCGGTTGGCCAGGATATCCTTCAGATCGGCCACCTTGGCCTCGATGGCACGGAGCTCTTCCTCCAGCTTCTGGCGTTCCAGACCTGTGAGGCTGCCCAAAGGCATCTGCACGATAGCCTGCGTCTGCACGTCGTCCAGCCCGAAGCGCTCCGTCATCCGGGCGCGGGCGGCGGCCCTGTCGCGGCTGCTGCGGATAATGGAGATGATCTCGTCGATATTGTCCACAGCCACCTTCAGAGCCTCCAGGATATGGGCCCGCTCCTGGGCTTTGCGCAGGTCGTACTGCGTCCTTCTGGTGACGACGCTCTCCTGATGGTCGATATACAGCTGCAGCATCTCCCGCAGGGTCAGGGTCTTGGGCTCCCCGTTGACGATGGCCAGCATGATCACGCCGAAGGTGGTCTGCATCTGGGTGTAAGAATAAAGCTGGTTCAAAACTACCTGGGGGGAAGCGTCCCGCTTTACCGTGATGACGATGTGCATGCCCTCCCGGTCAGAATGGTCGTCCACATTGGAGATGCCCTCGATCCGCTTATCCTTCACCAGGTCGGCGATATTCTCTATGAGGCGCGCCTTGTTCACCTGATAGGGGATTTCAGATACAACGATATTGTAGCGCCCGTTCTTTTCCTCTTCGATCTCGGCCCGGGCCCGCACTGTGATGCGTCCCCGTCCGGTGGCATAAGCCGCCCGGATGCCTGCCCGGCCCATGATGATGCCGCCGGTGGGGAAATCGGGCCCTTTGATGTGCTCCATGAGCTCTTCAAGGGAAGCCTCGGGGTCGTCGATCAGGCAGCACATAGCGTCCACCACCTCGCCCATGTTGTGAGGCGGGATGTTGGTGGCCATGCCCACCGCGATGCCGGTGGAGCCGTTCACCAGAAGGTTGGGGAAGCGGCAGGGGAGAACGGCAGGCTCTTTCAGACGGTCGTCATAGTTGGGGACGAAATCCACCGTCTCCTTTTCGATATCCCGCAGCATCTCCACCGAAAGAGGGCTCATGCGGCTTTCTGTATATCGATAGGCAGCCGGGGGATCTCCGTCCACAGAGCCGAAGTTTCCGTGGCCGTCCACCAGCATATAGCGCATGGAAAAATCCTGCGCCAGGCGCACCAGGGCGTCGTAGACGCTGGCGTCTCCGTGGGGATGGTAGCGGCCCAGCACCGTTCCCACCGTGTCGGCGCATTTGCGGTAGGCCTTGTTGGGGGCCAGGTTGTTTTCAAACATCGTATACAGGATGCGCCGGTGCACGGGCTTCAGGCCGTCGCGCACGTCCGGCAGCGCCCGGGAAACGATAACGGACATGGAATAATCCAGAAAGGATTTCTTCATTTCTTTTTCCAGGTCCACCTGTACGATCCGTTCGTTTTCAAATCTTTCGTCCATAGAGTCCATTTATCGGGCACCCTCCTGATCGAATTTTTCCTGCAGGGCCTTCTCCAGCATGGCGCGGATCTCCCTGCAGTCCTCTTCCGGCACCGCCCGTTTCGGCAGGTAGACGGAACGCTCCGCGCCCATATAGAAAATAAACACCCGGCTGTTTTCAAAAGCCCCATACAGCATGCCGTAGGGGAGCTCCATGGAACAGCCTCCGCTCGTATACGAAAAACCGGAGGGGGTGAATATAAACGTGCGGGAGGTGAGCTCCTCCCGGTGGCGGTCCATATACCCGCAGGCGGAGGCCCGCACATAGGTGGGGAGGATCCAGTCGTACCAGATCAGCATCACCAGGCCGATCAGCTCCAGGCAGGCCGTCCACCCGAAGACCCAGCCGTTTCCCTTCCACAGCCAGGCGAACAGGAACCCGCACAGCACCGCCAGAAGCCCCAAAAGCCGGATCGCCATTTTTTCCCGCACCGTAATGCGCCTGTTCACCGCAGCCACACAATATTCCGCGTAATCCTCCTTCGTGAGAAGGAAGCTGGCCGTCACTTCCCTGCACGGGAGAGACTCTTCCGCCTTCTCCCGGGGGAGGCCCTTCTCCTCTTCCCGCGGTTCTTCCGCCCGCCGGGACGCGTCCTGTTTTCCGGCCATCCGCCTCACCTTCCTCTCCGTCCTATGACTCTTCCTTGATCCTCCGCCGCCCGAACGGCGTCTTTATATACGCAATATACGCACATATACGCATATACACACGTACAAGCACGCGAAACAGAACAAGCATGCGAGTATACAAGCATATAAGCATATAAGCACACGAGCATAAAGCATGCAGCAAATCTTAGCCGCAAACGCTGTGCTGCCTATACGATACAGAAACGCGGTCTATGCGGCACATACGCTGCATGCCGCGGTTTTCCCCCGGCGCGCCAGCCCCCGCAGGGCTTCTTCCGATCCCTGAAACAGGCCGAAACAGCCTGAAAGCTTGAAAGCCCAAAACTCAAAAACCTGCGGAATACAGGCCGTAACTGCGGACGCTCCAAAAAGCGCGGCGCCAAAACGCCGGACATGGGGGCATCCTCAGCGCCCTGCTTCAGGCAGGAGGCCGAAAGCCCCGCATTTGCCTCATACCTTCTTATACCGGCCTGCAAAGTAATTTTCCACACAGCGGGAGGCTTTCTCTCTCTGCTCCCCGGTCATCTGTTCCTTTTTCATGACCAAAAAAGGGAGGTTTTTTCCGCCCACGGCTACGATATACTCCCGGCTCTCAAAACAGCGGACGTAATCCACCCAGTTTTCCTCAAAGGTCTGGTATTCGTTTTCCGCCGTAAAGGTATCCCGGTAAAGGGAAACGGTGGTTTTCAGCAGCAGGAGCCGGTCCGTCGCATACGCCCGGGCAAGGCCCGCTTCCTCCAGCTTCGGCAGGCGAAGGCCCGCCCACAGAGCGGAGGCCAGAAACAAAAGGAACAGAAAAATGGGCGCCCATACGCTCCCGTAGCGGACGCTGTAATAGGGAAGGATCGCCAGGAACAGCAGGGAGGCGGTGAGAAGCATCCCCGCCCGGACCCAAGGACGCGTAACGGGCTTCATCTGCCTTTCCGCCAAAAGCCGCGCTTTGGCGTAATCCTCCGGTCCCAGGGTAAATTCCGCCGTCACGGCGGCCTCCCCTTCATAATATCCATGCATTGCCGTTCACTCCTTTTCCGCCCCGGCCTTCGCCCATATGCAGTACCTGATTCCACAGCTTCAAAGCTTCACACAGCCGGACGCCTTTCGCGCCTGCCGGGCCCTTCAATCTTCCAAACGCCTGCGCACGCATAAAATGCATAGTGCATAACGCAAAAACAAATTAAAACACATTCAACGCTAAAAGAGACAAAAAAGCATACAGGGAGCACAGGGGGCCACGCATATGCGGGCCCAAGGCCTTTTCCTGCGGGGGCGCCGTTTTTACAGACCCTTGCAGCCCATTACACCCCTTCCTCCGTTTCGCGCTTGCTGGTGCCGGAAAGCAGCATTCCCTGGATTTCCGGCAGCACAGAGGGTTCTATGCACCGCAGCGGAAGGATCACCATGGCGTTTCTTCCCCTTGGGAAGAGAAGAAGCAGATTTTTATACTCCTCCATCTCGCAGGAGCCGTCCAGGGGGATTTCCCACCGGCCTTCCCCGCTCCCCACATCGATGGAATCGGGGTAGATTTCCAGCTCTACATGGGACTTCCTGGGATCCTTTTCCATGCGGGCCGCCATACGTCTGCGGCCCAGCCAGGGCGCAAACAGGACAACAGCCGCCAGAATGATACATGCCACGGCAAAAAACACAGCCTGCCCCGTTTTCATCCCAAAATACTGATAAAAAAACAAACCAGAAGCCAGAAGCAGAAACGCCGCTTCGATCAAGGCCCGCTTCCCGGCCCGCTTGGTAAACGGGAACCGGCGCAGGGCATCGAAAAATTCCTTTTCCTTCAGATCGCAGGAAAGCCGTACGCCCGTCTGAGGGGATTCGTATTCGGCCGCGTCGTCCTCAAGGACCAACCGAGCCTCACTGCCGTCCCATTCCACAGGCTCTTCTTCCGTTTCTTCTTCCGATCCCTCCAGCTCCTCTTCGGCCGCTTCCGAGAGCATCCAGTCTTCCCCGGAAGCCCCGGGATTTCCCTCTTCTTCCGTTTGCCCCGCTTGTTCCGTTCGTCCGGTTTCCCCGCGGGCCTTCCGGCCTCCGTCACAGAACCGGAACCACGGTCGGGGAGGGGTATCTTCCCCTGATTTCCATTCGGTGGTATGCGTTTTCATGGCATTTCTCCTTAGGTTAGTTTTAATATATGGAGCCTGTCTGACAGCAGGCATACTCAGGATACTCAAACATGTTCAACATATTCAGACATGCGCCGTATATACAGTCGGCGCCCTCCGGCGCGAAATGATGAAACTGCGGCGCCTGCCGCCGGGCAGCTTGTCAACCGGGCATTCTGTATTTCCCATATGACCCGTATAGCCCTATAGCTCTCACAGCCCGCATGGGTCTTATAACCCTTATACCTCTCATACCTCTCACGGCTCGCATATCAGATATCCAGATTCTGCACGTAGCGGGCGTTTTTCTCGATGAAATCCCGCCGGGGCTCCACCTTGTCGCCCATGAGGACAGTCAGAGCCTCGTCCGCCGCTGCGGCATCCTCCACTTCCACCTGCAGCATGATGCGGGTCTCCGGGTTCATAGTGGTCTCCCAAAGCTGTTCGGAGTCCATTTCGCCCAGGCCCTTGTAGCGCTGGATCTCGTAGCCGGAGCCGAACTGATCCATCAGCTTATCCCGCTCCTGATCCGAATAGGCGTAATGGTGCCTGCCGCTCTTGGTGATCCTGTAAAGGGGAGGCTGGGCCAGGAACACGTGGCCCTCCTCCACCAGGGGCTTCATAAAGCGGTAGAAGAAGGTGAGGAGAAGGGTGCGGATATGGGAGCCGTCCACGTCCGCATCGGCCATGATGATGATTTTCCCGTAGCGGAGCTTTGTCAGGTCGAATTCCTCGCCGATGCCGCAGCCCAGGGCCGTGACCACCGGCATGAGCTTTTCATTGCCGTACACCTTATCCAGCCGGGCCTTTTCCACGTTGAGCATCTTGCCCCAAAGGGGGAGGATAGCCTGGAATTTCCGGTCCCGCCCGCCCTTGGCGGAGCCTCCTGCGGAATCGCCCTCCACGATGTAGATCTCCGTCTCGTCGGGGTTGCGGCTCTGGCAGTCCGCCAGCTTGCCGGGCAGAGCGGCGTTTTCCAGGGCGGATTTCCGGCGCACCAGCTCCCTGGCCTTTCTGGCCGCTTCCCTTGCCCGGGAGGCCGCCAGGGCCTTGTCGAAAATAGCCCTTGCCACGGCAGGGTTTTCCTCCAGGTAGACGGAGAGCTTTTCGCCCACCAGGCTGTTCACCAGGGAAGCGATCTCCGTGTTGCCCAGCTTGCCCTTTGTCTGGCTTTCAAACTGGGCGTCCTTCACCTTGACGCTGATGACCACCGTCAGGCCCTCCCGCACGTCGTCGCCGGAAAGGTTCTTGTCGTTTTCCTTGAGGATATTGTATTTGCGGGCGTAATCGTTCATGATGCGGGTAAGGGCCCTTTTAAAGCCCTCCTCGTGGGTGCCGCCGTCCACTGTGTGGATATTGTTGGCGAAGCTGAGCATCAGCTCGTTGTAAGAATCCGTATACTGCATGGCGATCTCCGCCGTGGAGTTATTGTCCGCCGCCACGCCGGAAAAATGGATGATATCGGGGTGGATGACCTCCACCGCCTTCTTTTTGTTGATGTACTCCACGAAGGAGGAGATGCCCCCATGGTAGCAGAAGCTGTCGCTCTGGCCGTCCTCGGTGCGGAGATCCGTCAGGCAGATGTGCACGCCCGCATTGAGGAAGGCCTGCTCCCGCAGGCGGGTCTGCAGGGTGGCGTATTCGTAAACGGTGCTCTCTTTGAAAATCTCCGGATCCGCCTTGAAGCGCACAGCGGTGCCGTGCCCCTCGGTGGGGCCCTTGTCGATCAGCTCCGTGACCGCATTTCCCCGCTCGAAGCGCTGGTAATAAAGCCGGCCGCCGTTCTGCACTTCCACCTCCAGATATTCTGAAAGAGCGTTTACCACGGACGCGCCCACGCCGTGGAGGCCGCCGGAGACCTTGTAGCCGCCGCCGCCGAATTTTCCGCCCGCATGCA